>NZ_CADFEC010000017.1:0-133142 GCF_902833195.1 Burkholderia sp. BCC1638 | reverse complement strand
CGTCAGCAATCGCGACCACGGCACGAGCTTCTCCATCTCTTCCAGGAAACGCTGGCGCCGAGTCATGCGCTTCTTGCCCGTGCTTTCCGCTTCCGCAAAGCTCATTTGCCGTTTCATCGTCGTGGGCCCGTTCCGTGAACTATCTTCTACAACGTCCTCGGCTGCGTCAGCGATGACCACAGAGCCGGATAAATCAGTGTTTCCTTAGTGGAGACGTGACCGCGCAAATTCAGGCAACCGACTAAATGGAATGTCGGGGGCCACCGGCATGCCCAGCTCGGCTTGCTTCAGCACCGCCACAATCTGTTCGATCGAGAAGCACCTCCGTTTCATGACAAACCACCTCCTGGTCCAGGGGGCGTTGTTGTACTAATGAGGCGTGAGGACGAAGTGGTGCCTTTGTTCGCGAACTCAGACGATACGGACGGGTTGCGGACGTGCGAGTTCCGCCATCCGATTGAGCACGCCCACGCGAACGGCAACCTCGGTCGCTTGCGTGTCGGTGCTGCGTGCCCACAGGCATGGACCCGTGAGCGTCTTGAATCGGTACATCGCGTTCTCGGCCAGCGAACGACGGTGATAGCCGCTTTGTTGCTTCCATTCGCGCCGGCTACCTTGTTCGATCGCATCGATTGCCTCATTGCGCTGAGCCCCGCCGGGCGTGGCGGCGGCCAGTGAGCCGCGCCTTCACGAGGCGGAACCGAGGGCGCTGCGCCGCGCGCGGTGATTGCCGCGTAGCAAGCCTGCGTGTCGTACGCGCCATCGCCGCCGATCGTATCGATGGGGTCGCCGGCCGGGATCTGATCCAGAAGTTCAGGCAACACTTCGCCGTCAGCGACGTCCTGGTGCGTCATGAGCGCAGCGCGCAGTTGGCCGGTGTTCGCGTCAAGCGCGAGATGCACTTTGCGCCATGTGCGGCGCTTGGAGTAGCCGTACCGGCGAACCTTCCACTCCCCTTCGCCGTAGACCTTTACGCCAGTACTGTCGATCACCAGATGCAGCCGCTCGCTGCTGCGCATGACCGGCGGCTTTACCAGCAGCGTCTGGGTGCGACGGCACACGGTCGTGTAGTTCGGTACCGGCAAATCGGCGAAAGCCAGGTCACGCAGGCTTTGTGCGAAGCCTTGCAGGGCACGCAACGGAAGATGGAATACGGTCTTCAGTCCGAGCAAGGCCTGAATCAGCGCATCGCTGTACAGCCGCGGACGACCCCGCGTGGGCGCGGTGTCGGGCAGGTTCGCAAGAGTGTCGTCGTCAATCCACATCGTGATGTTGCCTCGATTGATCAGGCCGGCGTCGTATGCCGTCCAGTTTCTGACACGGTATTTCGCCTTCGGCTCCTGCGTCCCGCTCTTGTCCTTGCGCATGTTATCGCACGCAAAGATCGAGAATCTATGCAGGATGCCGAATTGTTAACAGATGCATCGCTCCGGCTGTTGCGCGTAAACGTCATCGCCACAGGCAGAATTAATGCAACAACGCCGGTTCAGGGTGAAGTTTGTTGCAAAGCTCGCGCCTGGATCGGTTCAAGATTCCTAAAACGGATCACTTTAGGACTATTCTCATTTCCGTGATGCGCCACGCTTGAGATACTTCGACCACCTTTTTATCGAAAGGTAATAGAAGGCTTCGTGCAGAACTGCCTAGCCATGCATGTCAACTAAGGCGTCGGCCGTTGTCCGACGCGTCACACAACCTGAGTTTATCGATGAAAGCAAAAATGATTCTCGCCGGTGTCACGATGGCGGCTCTCTCTTCCGCCGCGATGGCCGACACCGTCAATGGCATGATCAACTTCCAGGGCACGATCGTCAACGACACCTGCAAGGTGAGCTCGCTTACGGGCGATGCCGGCACGATCAACGTGAACATGGGGACGATCGCGACCGACGACGTCGGTACCGTGGCGGCACCGAAATTCTTGGCCAACGGCTCGGGTGCAGCAAATATCGACATCGCCTGCAAGCAAGGCGCAAAGGTCAGCATGAAGTTTGCTGGTCAGCCATCCGAACTTAGCGCTGACAAGAAGTCGATTCGCGTAAACAACGGCGCGACGTCCGCCGGCTTCGCTCAGAACGTTGGTATCGCTGTGTATGAGGGCACGGGCGCGGGCGCGAAGGCGTTCGACCTGAGCAACGGCGACCTGTTGGCGCAGACCGAGCTGACCGAAGCTGGCGCAATCAACGTGCGCTTCAGCGCCGCCTATGTGGCCGCAGACCCGTCGAAGATCACGGCCGGTGTCGCAAACGCGAGCGTACCGTTCACGCTGAGCTACGAGTAAGTCCGATATCGGCCCTCGGGCCGTTCTCAACGAGCAGCGGGAATCCCCGCTGCTCGTCTCTCCAATTATTTCCGCCATGAAAAAACGATACTTCGCCGTCGGCATGGCGCTCGCGTATGCATTTGCCATGCCAGCGACACATGCCGCGATATCTTTGAGTACCACGCGCGTCATCTTTGACGGCAAGAACAAGGAAGCCTCTGTCGTCGTCAACAACGATGGTGCGGATGCCCTTATCCAGTCTTGGCTCGATCCGCTCAACGATACCAACGGCCAAACGTTGCCGTTCGCGGTGACGCCGCCAATCGCCAAATTGCCCGCGAAACGGCAGCAACTGCTTCGCGTACTGTACGAGGGCGTGGGCGTGCCCACGGATCGAGAATCCGCGTTTTGGCTGAATGTGCAGGAAATTCCACAGGCCGCCGCTGGCGACAACGTGCTGCAACTGGCGGTACGTCAGCGAATCAAGGTCTTCTTCCGACCGGCTGGTTTGAAGGGCGATCCGCAACGAGCACCCGCGAGCCTGCAGTGGCGGCTCGATAGCGAATCGGGCAAGGTGCTCCTTCATTTGCAGAATCACAGCCTGTACCACATCACCGTCGTCGACGCGAAGTGGCACTCGGGTGGCATGGACTCGCCGGTCATCGACGCACGAATGGTCGCGCCCGGCGAGACGGCGAGCGTGCCCGTCAAATTGCCGGTGGGCGGCGCCACACCAGAATTGCGTTACGAGATCGTCAATGATTTCGGCGGACGGGAGCATTTCCGCGTCACGTTGCCCACCGGTAAAGCGGCCACGCCGATTGCGGTCCCGCAGTAAGCACTGCCGCGTCGTTCACGCTGGCGGTTATTTCTTTTCGAGCAACGGCAACCCGTTTGCGCACCCGTTCGTGTTTTCCCTTCCCACTAATTCGAGAGCTGCCGGAGTGTAACCACCAATGTCCGACCGACCGACTCAATCATTACGCCGCAACCCGGTCGGCTCGCCTCCGTCGACCGCACTTCCGCGCGCAACGCCGCTGTATCTCGCCATGTGCCTAGCCGTCTTCAACAAGGCGTATGCGGAAGAGACGAATACCGTCGTCGCTCAGGCCCCCCCATTGATGCTGGCATTCAATACGGACTTCCTGCACGATCGCGGACGTTCGGCCGATCTGTCATCCGTGCTTGCGAGCGACAATGGCGTGCCGCCCGGCTCATATCGCGTCGAAGTGCTCGTCAACGGCGATCTCGTTGCGCATCGCGACATCGAGTTCCGCCTCGACGAGGAGAAAGGCAAGATCGAGCCGTGCCTCACCGTGCACATGCTGCAGGAATTCGGCGTCGACCTGCATGCTCTGACACCCGTGCCCGACATGGCCGACGCTGCATGCATCGACGTACCGAAGATGATGGACCAGGCTGCGGTCGATTTCGACGCTGGCCGGCTGCAGCTCGCTCTCAGCATTCCGCAGGCTTTCCTGTCGCGCACGGCGCGCGGCTACGTCGATCCCGCGCTGTGGGATGCAGGCGTTGCAGCGGGTTACGTCAACTATCAGTTCAGCGGCAACTACGGCCACAGTGGTAGTTCGAGCGACAGTCGCAGCTATTTCCTCGGGCTGCAGAACGCAATCAACATCGGCCCGTGGCGTTTGCGCAACGAGTCCACATATAGTGGCGCCTCGGGCAGCAAGCCGCAATTCCGCAGCAACCGCACGCTGATCGAGCGCGACATCACGTCACTGAAGTCGCAGCTCGCCATCGGCGAGCAATATTCGGATTCGACGCTGTTCGACAGCGTTCGCTTTCGCGGCGTGCAGATCGGCTCCGACGACGCGATGTTGCCGGACAGCGAACGCGGCTACGCGCCGGTGATTCGCGGGCAGGCATTTAGCAATGCAGTGGTGGAGGTACGGCAAAGCGGCTACGTACTGTACCGCGCGAACGTGCCACCCGGTCCGTTCGAGCTGACCGACATCTTCCCGTCAGGGTCAAACGGCGACTTGGAAATCACGGTGATCGAGGCGGACGGCAGCAAGCACGTCACGCGTCAGGCGTTCTCAAGCCTGCCGCTGATGCTGCGCAAGGGCCGGATGAAGTTCAACTTCTCAGCGGGTCAGTATCAGGGGAGCCAGGATTCTGCTCCCCTGCTCGCCACCGGTTCGCTGATCTATGGCCTGACCGACAACAGTACGGTGGCCGGCGGCTTCCAGCTATCCGGTGATTTTCAGGCGTTCAACCTCGGCGTCGGCACCAATACGCCAATCGGCGCGTTGTCGCTCGACGTTACGCAGTCGATCAGCCGTGCACAAGGCACGCGTCGCACGGGTCAGAGCGTGCGGGTGCTGTATGCGAAGACTTTCACGCGCACCAGCACGAACTTCACGCTGGCAGCATACCGCTATTCGACGGCCGGCTATCGAACGTTCGGCGATCACGTCAATGACGTCAACCAATCGGGCAACGTTCCGTCCGTACGCAACCGCTCCCGGATCGATCTGGCCACGAGCCAGGATCTCGGCCCGCAGCGGAAATATGGAAGCGTCTATCTGAACCTCAGCCACCAGACCTTCTGGAATCAACCCGGATCGAGCCGGAGCATGAGCGTCGGCTACGGGAACAGCTGGAAACAGTTGAGCTACAACTTGAGCTTCACGCAAACGCACGACACCCGATACGGCAACTCGGGATCGAACACGCAGGTGATGGCCACGCTGTCGATTCCGCTCGGCAACAAGGCGCGTTCGCCGCGCGCATACACGAACGTCAGCTACGACCGCTCCGGCGCGGCCAACGTGCAGGCCGGCATGAGCGGCAACTTCAACGAGCGCACGTCGTATGCGGCGCAAACCGGCTATGCAAACCAGGGCCGGGGGGCAACGGCCGGCGCAAGCCTGACGCACAACGCCGACATCGGGCAGTTGTCGGGCAGCTACAGCCATGCACGCGACTATCAGTCGGCCACGATCGGCGCGACCGGCTCCGTCGTTATCCATCGCGGCGGCATCAACCTGAGCCGAACGCTCGGCGATACCTTCGCGTTGATGAAGATCGAGGGCGCGAAGGGTGTGGACGTGCGGACCGACGCTGGTGCGAGGATCGGCAGCAATGGTTACATGGTCGTGCCATACGCGCAGCCTTATCGCGTGAACACGTTGCGTCCGGATACGCAAAATCTCGGCGCGGATGTCGAGTTGATCGATACGGCCAAGCAGGTGGTACCGCGTCGCGGCGCAGTGGTCGAGGCGGTGTTCAAGGCGAACGGCGGGCGCCGCGCGCTGTTCAACGTGACGCAGGCGGATGGGCAACCGGTGCCGTTCGGTGCGAGCCTGGAAGACACGGGAACCGGCAAGCAGCTCGGCGTCGTCGATCCGGGCGGCAACGCGCTAGTGCTGCTCGAGCGGGAACAGGGAGCGCTGGCGGTCAAGTGGAAGGACGGACAGTGCCGCGCTGCATATGCGTTACCGAAGGCGGAGGCCGGGCGGTATTACGTGCGACAGAGCGTGCGGTGCCGGTAACTTTTAGTCCACCCGGGCGATTTTCATGTAATTGCATCCAGATCGAAATATTTGCATGCGGCGAAATTTTTAAATTCCAGGATATTGTAAATGCAACGTACAGCCTTACTATTTATTTTGGTGGCGTGGTCGGTATATTGTGCGCCGGCATTTTCCGCTTCGTACACAGTTTGCTATAAAAGCGGCAAACGGACCACATCCGATTCTGAATATCAAATCTCGGGCCTTTCGTCAGCGTCCGTTCCCGCTGCCAACATGCCCTTGGGATCTGTTGTATGGCGCTCGCACGACATTGTTGTCGAAGTGACATGCGAAAGACTAGTGGCCAGTAAGTCATACCCTATTAGAATAAGGCAGAGTTTTCTTTTTGGCAGCGTAAATGGATTGTGGCCCGGCTACACTTTTCAAGGTGTCGATTATCTCATGAATGGGGGAGTTTCTGAGTGGATCAATACGACATATACGCTTGGTGAAAATGTTGGCGACAAAGTCACATTTAATTTGGTATTTTCATGGAATATTCAAAGATGGGGCGACAATAATGTCCCCGCAAGCGGAAGTGCATTCAATAACTCGCGGCTCCCACCCATCGTGGTTGAGGTGCCAAACGGACCTCATAACGTGACGGACAGTCGCCAGCTTTCCATATATGCAAATAATCCCGGAATTAAACTCACCGATTGCAGCGCCGACGTGCGAATTTCTAAAAATACGATCGACTTCAATGAGGTTTCAGCATTTCGCGCAACGAACAACGTTATCGCAAAGCAGGTTCCATTTGAAATTTTCACCAGCCGCTCTTGCGCGGGAAAATTTAAATTGAATGCCACGCTGAAACCATTGGTGTCAAACAGCCATGCTCGCGGCGACTTTCTCATACCAACCGAGAATGATTCAATTGGGATTCGAATTCGAAATCAAGGAAACGGAAAAATATTCCCATTTGATCAGAGGCAAGAGCTAGCGGACTTGACAAGTTCCACATCGCAAACCAACCGGTATGTGGCAGAACTCGTCTGGCAGACGGACAAACCGAAACTAGGAAGATTCGAGGCAGGTGCCACGTTGCAAATCGAATACCAGTAGTAGTTGTAGGCGTTCACAATTGGCGCTATGGATGCTCTTGAGGTCGGCCGGATGTCGTAGCCATTTCAAGATGTCGTAGCGCCAGCTGGGGTAATCGTCCTTTTCGTGCATGTATGGACCCGACGCCTTTTGCAAGCCTCTTGTTCGTGATGTCGAAACGGTCTGCATGCATGTATCCGGCTTGCCTGATGGGCCATTGCCGAAGCATGCCCGCAGCCTCGATGAGATCCGCGCACCCTGGCCTTAGCAAAATCGCGGCGCACCTGCAGTGGTCGCCGGCACGAAAAACAGGCTTCAGGATGCTGGTTCAACCAATTTCGTCATCGCTTTGAGAAGCTTCGCAAACCTGCGTGGGTATTCCCTCCCTGCAAGCGGTTTGGGCTTATGCCACCGCGTTACGAGCCGTATAGATTGTGTCGCTGCTGAGCAGCACCTGGATGACGCGCGCATTCTTGTTGGCCAATGCGACAGCCGCGCAGTTGTGACCGCGGCGCGCGATCAATTGTTGCAGCCAGCGGCTTTGTGGATCAGTTTTCGCTACGGCATACCGCAACACCGCCCGTGCACCGTGAATGAGCAAGGTCCGCAAGTATGTGTCACCGCGCCGACTGATACCGTGTAGTCGAGACTTACCTCCCGAAGAGTACTGACGTGGCACCAGCCCGAGCCAGGCGGCCAGATGCCGGCCGTTTCTGAATTGCTTGGCGTCGCCGACAGCGGCTACTACAGCGGTGGCGGTGATCGGGCCAATGCCGGGGACTTGTGCGATCTTCTTGCACAACGTGGACTGCTTCATGAAGGACTGAATCGATGTTTCGATCAAGTGAATGCGCTCTTCAATCGCATGTAGATGCTGCAGCAGTTCGGTCAACAGCGTTTGGCAAAACGACGTCAGCTCGTCGGCGCTCTTGCTTAGCAGTTCAGGAATCGCGCGCTTGAACGCCTCAGGTGAGCGTGAGATCGTCAGTCCTCGTTCGCCGAGCAGGCCGCGCATCTGGTTGATCATCGCAGTACGGTGACGCAGCAGGATTGCGCGCATACGATGCGCAGCCTGAATGTCTTGTTGCTCAATCGATTTGACAGTAACGAATCGCATCGCGGGCCGGCTCGCGGCCTCGACGATCGCTTCGGCGTCGTTGCGGTCGTTCTTGTTCGTCTTGACGAATGGAGTGACATATTGCGGGCTGATTAGCCGGACCTCAATGCCAAGCGACTGAAACCGCCGTGCCCAATGGTGTGCGGTACTGCACGCTTCCATGACGACCATCCCCGGCTGCAAAGCTCGCACCGTCTCAAGTAGCGAGCCGCGCGAGACCTTTGCTCGATGTACCGGCTGGCCGTGCCGGTCGGCACCATGAAGCTGGAAGACCTGTTTCGCGAGATCGATGCCGAGGATGTCGATTTCCATGATGAACCTCCACGTATCAGGTTGAGGCCGATAGTGTCCCCCGAAGGGAGGCGTCGGGTCCATACATGCACGAAAAGGACGATTACCCCAAGTGGCTGTCGATCGCCGCGGGCCGCGGCGACAAGGAATCGAAAAAGCTGCTCGAGCTCGCCCGCAAGGCGAAGAAGGAAGACGAGGAAGACTGGAAATGGCGTACGCAATGGCGTGACGTCTATTACGGCTACTGGTACTCGGGCTATCCGTACTACGGCGTCTGGCATCAGACGTACTGGTACTACTGACCGGACCGAAAGCAACGGGGGCGGCTGCGGGGAGACCACCATCGCGCGCCACGCCGGGGGGCTTATCGAAGTTCGCACGAACACATAAGCCGAACAACGACTCTATCGAGCGACAACGACATGAAGACCATCCTTTCCCAACGTCTCACTCAAGGTGCGCTGGTTGCAGCGCTTTGCGCTTCCGTCGCCGGCTGCGGCGGCATGGTGACGCCCGGCGGCCAGAACGCCGGCGTCACGGGCGCTGCCGCGGGCGGCGCGAGCGCCGGCGCGGATTCGCAGTTGCAGCGCTGCGCATCGCCGCTCGGCACGATCGCCGTCGACGACGGCCGCAACGCCGACTGGTGGGGCCCGTTCGGCAGCGCGACCAAAGTGACGAGCATCGACCCGCTGTTGCGCCTGGCCGTCCAGCAGTCGAACTGCTTCGTGATCACGTCGATCGGCAACCAGAAGAGCGACGCGCGCCTGTCGCGCATCACGCAACTGCAGCGCAGCTCGGGCGAGTACCGTGCGGGTTCGAAGCAGCAGAAGGGTCAGCGTGTCGCGGCCGATTACTACATGGAACCGCAGATCGTGATCAACGATTCGCCGATCGCCGGCATCGGCAGCATGATCGGCGGGCTGACCGGCAACAGCGCGGTGGCGGCGGTGGCAGGCCACCTGCAGACGAAGGCGTCGGTCGTGACGCTGACGCTGTTCGACGTGCGCTCGGCCGTGCAGATCGCGGCATCGGAAGGCAGCTCGACGGCGACCAACTACGGCGCGGCGCTGGGCGGCCTGGGCGGTGGCGTGGGCGGCGGTCTCGCCGGCTTCTCGACGACGCCGGAAGGCAAGGCGACGGTCGTCGCGTTCATCGACGCATGGAACAAGATGGTCGTCGCGCTGCGCAGCTACAAGGCGCAGGACGTCAAGGGCGGCCTCGGCCGCGGTGGTCAGTTGCAGGTCAACTGAGCGATGACGCGACACCGGAGCTGCGTCACTCCGGTGTTCGCATCGACCGGAGGGTGCGCGATTGCGCCCTTCCCGCAGCCGCACGCGTCACTGATCGGCGAAACGATAAAAACCTTCGATGAGCATGGTGTTCAACAGACCTGAGAGAACAAAGATGAAGAACAGGCAATGCGTGTGGTTTCCGATCGCCGTATTGATCGGTCTGATGCTGGCCGGTTGTGGCGGCAACGATTCTCCGGCTCCGGGCGCCCAGGGAACGTCGAGCGAAACGACCGGCACGATGCCGCCGCCGGGGGCTCCGAGCGGAGGGTCCGGCACGACCGCGACCTCGAATCTCGAGTGCGATCCGGTCTATCAGCAAGGTGACACCGTGAAGCTGCACATGTACACGCAGGCGACGTCGCAAAGTCCGGCCGTCGACAATGGCCTGTACACGCGCACCTACGGGCCGGCAACGTTCGAAGGCGTCGCGCTTACTCAGCAAGCCGAAACATCGACCGGCTCGCCGATCCAGACGAATCACTATTATCTCGTCGGCAACGGCGCGCGTGCGAACTACGGCGGCGAGGTTTACAGTTCGGGCGCCCTCGTGTTGCGGGACGCCAACTCGCCGCCGTATGTCGAGACGATCGGGTTGACGGGAAGCGAGACGGCGAACTACGTGGATACGCCCGTCATTCCGTCAGGCGGCGCCCAGACGGCGGTATCGATCCAGCGCGCGTACGTCGCGCGCGAAACGGTCACGCTGAAGAACGGCAAGGTGTTCGCAAGCGCGTGTCACTATCACGTCACCGAGACGTTCTCCAATCCGGCGCCGAACAGCACGACGGTCGCCGACGACTGGCTCGCGCCAGGCGTCGGTCTGGTCAAGTCGGTCGCCAATGTCGGCGGCACCCAGATCATCACTCGTGAGCTCGAGTCGGCGACCGTTGGGGGCAAATCGTATTGAGCGAGGGAGCCCTGACGCTCACGCGCGTGCCGTCAATGATGCGTGTACAACCGAGGCGCCGCGGCGTGACTCTGGATCGCGGCTCCCGAGTCAGCCCCCGCCCCGTATGCAGGCCCATAGCCCGACGCATCGGCCTGCGGCGACGATTCGGAAGACCGGATGCGTGCCTCGGCCTGCTGGATCGATTGCGGATAGTGAATGTCCTTTCGGGCCGGGTTGTAACCGGCCTGCTCGACCTGTGTGATCTGGGCGCGGACTTCCGCGCGGGTCAGGCCGCTGCTCGATTGAGCTGCTGATGCGAATGCGGGGATGATGGCCGCCGCCAGCACGATGGTACGGATAGCGAATTTCATGATCTCGACCTCCAGTGAACAGGGTCGGCATCCGAGAACATCTCTTCTGCCTTGAGGACAGCATGCTCGCTAAAGCTGAAGGCAATGTTAACTTCGCATTCTTGAACGCATCGGATATGAAAGACAGGGGCGGACTCGGAATCGCCGCTTCAGTCGCGCCGATCACGGCAATGTAACGCGCACGCCGAACCCGCTGCCGTTCAACCCGTCGATGTACGTCAGACTCCCGCCGAGTTTGGCCACGATGCGCGCGATGATCGACAGCCCCAGGCCGCTGCCGCTTTCGTCGTGATCCGCGCCGCGAAAGAAGCGATCCTGCAGTCGGGACAGATTTTCGTTCGAGACGCCGGGTCCGTCGTCCCGTACCTGCAGGTGGATCGCGCCGGCATCCTGCCACGACGTGATTTCGACGCGCCCTTGTTCGCGACCGTACTTGATCGCGTTATCGACGAGATTGTCGAGCAGGACGCGCACCAGCGTTGACGGTACATGTGCGATAACCGGACCGACGACGCGTGAAATCAGTGAAATCTGCTTGCGATCCGCGCGCGCCTGATGGTCGTCGATGCAGGTCTGCACTACGCGTGCGAGATCGACCTCCTCGCCGGGCATCGGGACGGCTTCGTCAAGTCGCGCCAGTGCAAGCAACTGGTCCGCCAGATGCGTGCTTCGGTCGACGCCCTCGACGACCCGTTGCATCGCGCGCCGCTGACGTTCCGGATCGCGCGCGGTGAGCGCGACCTGTGCCTGAACCTTGAGCGCGGCGAGCGGGGTCTTGAGCTCGTGTGCGGCGTCGCTGGTGAATGCGCGTTCGCGATCGAGCGAGCCGCGCAGGCGTTGCAGCAACGCGTTCAGTGCGGTAACCAGCGGCCGCACTTCGTCGGGAATGCCCTTCGTGCCGATTGCATCGAGGCTGTCGGGCGAACGCGCGTCGATTGCCTCCGACAGCGTCCGCAGCGGCGTCAGGCTGCGTCCGATCGCCAGCCAGATCAACACGGCCAGCACGGGCAACGCGAAAGCGAGCGGCCGGGCGACACGGCGCGCCACCTCCGCGGACAAGTCCGAACGGTGCGTGCGTTGTTCGAAGATGCGCACGGTACGACCGCGCGCGGCATCGGTCAGCACGTACGCGTGCCATTTCGGATTGCCGAACCGGATCGGGCTCGACGCGGCAGCGGGAAACACCGGCAGATCGAGCGAGTCAAGCCCCGGACTGGCGGCCAGGATGCGTCCGCCCGCGTCACTGATCTGATACAGCATGCGCGGTGATGCATCGTTGTCGCCATCGTTGTCTTCCCCCGAGCCGAGAACGATGTCCGCGAAGACCGGCAGATCGGATGCATCGAGCGCGACGAACGCTCTTGCGATCTGCTCGAGGCGGGTTTCGTCCCATTCCTCCGCTTCGTGAATCGCCTGGCGATAGCTCGACACCAGCGAATACGCCCAGACCACCACGACACCCGACAGCACCAGTAAGGTCAGCCGTTGCCGGATCGAGCGCATCACGACGCTTTCTCCACCACGTAGCCGACACCTCGAATCGTGCGGATCAATTCGGCGCCCAGTTTCTTGCGCAGATTCGACACATGCACTTCGATCGCATTGCTTTCGATTTCTTCGTTCCAGCCATAGAGGCTGTCCTGGAGCTGCGTACGCGAGAGCGGGCGGCCCTGATTCGCCAGCAGTTCGACCAGCAACGCGCATTCGCGCGACGTCAGCGCGATCCGTTCGGTGCCGCGCGTCACCGTCATCAGCGAGGGATCGACCGACAGGTCGCCATATTCGATCGTCTCGGTGCTGCGGCCCTGCGAGCGTCGCACGAGCGCGCGGCAACGGGCGATCAGTTCGGTCAGGTCGAACGGCTTGCCGATGTAGTCGTCGGCGCCCGCGCTCAGGCCGCTCACGCGATCGGCCACGGTGTCGCGCGCGGTCATGACCAGCACCGGCGTATGGTCGCGGCGCTTGCGAAGCCAGTCGAGCAATTCAACTCCCGACATGCGGGGCAGGCCGAGATCGAGCACGACGAGGTCATAAGGCGTGGTTTCGAGCGCGAGCTGCGCATGCCTGCCGTCGTGCGCCCAGTCGACCGTCATGCCGGCCTCGATCAGGCCATCCTCCACCCCGCTGCCGATCAGCTTGTCGTCTTCCACGAGTAACACCCGCATGGTGTCGCGTTCCTTTTAGTCGGGACATGGCGTCCATTGGCGCACGATAACCGCAGGAACCGACCGGCATCAAGCACGACGAGGAATAATCCGGTCCTTAAGAATCCGTTAACGTCGGCGTTCTATGGTCGCCGTCACCGACACTCGCAACCGAATCGACGACCATGATCAGGCTACCGTTCCGACTCCGTTTTTGCGCAACGCTGGGCGCGTTGCTTTTCGTGGCTGCCGCGCCGGCGTCCGCAGGCGAGATCAAGACGCTGATGCGAGACATGAAGCACGCGATGCAGGGTGCCATGAACAGCCGGACGATTCCGGAAATGAACGGCTACGTGGCCCGGCTCGAAAGCGATGCACAGCAGGCAAGCCGCCAGCGCTATCGCGATGACCAACCGACATACGACGAAGGCATGCGCACATTGCGGGATGAATTGACCGCGGTCGACCGAGCCATCCAGGCCAACGATCTACCCGCCGCAAAGCAGGCGTTGCGCCGGATCGACGGTACGAGAAAGCACTATCACAACCTGCTCGGATAACCCGAGAGCGTACCCTTTCGCCACTGAAAAGGCATTTCCGTCATGAAAAATGTTACCCGCTATCCCATGTCGATGAGTTTGCTGCACTGGCTGCTGGCCGCCGCGCTGATCGGCAACCTGATCGTCGGCTTGCTGCTGGACGACAATGAAGACCTCGTCGGCCTGCACAAGTCGATCGGCATTGTCATTCTTGGACTCGTGGCGGTTCGTATCGTGAATCGGCTGCGCATGCGACGCAGCCTTCCGCCATCAGTCAATCCGGCCGGTACGCTGAACCATTTCGCGGAACGCAGCGTCCACGGGCTGCTTTATGTGCTGATGTTCGCCATCCCCGTGCTCGGGTGGATGAAGACGAATGCGGCCGGGCACACGGCCAGTTGCTTCGGGCTCTTCTCGCTGCCTACCCTGGTGCCCAAGAGTCGCGAGCTGTCGCATTGGCTGGGGCAACTGCACGCGCTGACGGCTTACGGGCTGGCCTCGCTGGTGAGCTTGCACGTGCTGGGCGCGGTGGCACACAAGCTGTTCAAGTCCGAGAACGTGTTTCCGCGCATTCTGCCTTTCCCGATGCACGTAGTGCGGCAGAGGATTTCGTCCGGTGACCGGAATTGAGTGTCGAGCACGACGTCACGCGAAACGCTACCGGGTAACGCCGTCAAGTCAGACGAATGACACGTGGGTGCTGTGGGCCATGAGGTGGCGGAAGCAGCCTCAGTGATCAGACTGGAAAGGAGCCGCGACTTTCAACGCGCCACGTGTGCCTTCGTTCGGGCCCTGGAGGCCGGTGAGGTCATCCTGGCAAGGATCACCGCGGCGTCGTTTCAATGCTGCTGCGTGAGGCTGGCCCCCCGCTTGACTCATGTCAATGTGGCAGCGGCCAGGCACGCGACGCGATCGAGCCGTCGTTCCGCCCGGCATTGCGAAGACGAATGTGCTTGACGAAGGTCAAGCCGGTAGACTGTCCTCGTGCGAAAAATTGCCGTGTACAAGACCGTCGGCAGCCACCGGGAGACATTCATGAGCGCCAGCACTTCATCTTTCCAGGCGGCACCCGCTCCTCAACGGGTGCTGATCGCCATCGACGGTTCCACCGCATCCGCGCATGCACTCGCGTATGCCAAAGCTTTCCTTCCATCGAACGCCGCGGTGCATATCGTCAGCGTTGCGGACAATCCGCGGACACTCGTCCCGCGCGGATCGAGATCCGCGGCATTTCTCGAATCGGCACGCGACGAATTGCTGCGAGACGCATCCGACGCGCTGTCGCGCGCCCAAAGCGCGATTCCGCGCGACGACATCACCATCGACACGGAAGTCATCGACCTGTCCACGCACGGCGGGGATGTCGTGCATGCGCTGGCCGACAGCGCGCAAGCCTGGCAGGCCGAACTCCTGATCGTCGGCGCACGTCAGCATCATGGCCTGCTCGGATGGATCGAAGGAACGGTTTCCGGCCCGCTCGGCAAGCTGGTCGGTTGCCCGCTGCTCATCGTTCCGGAAGGCTTCGCGTCGGTCGCCGAGCACCTGCCGCGGCGGATGCTGTTCGCGGTCGACGGCAGCCCGATTGCGCTCCACGCATTGCGAACGGGGTTGAAATTTTCGCGGCCCGAGACCGAATTTCGGGCGATTCACGTGCTCGATCGCCCCACATCGCTGGGTGATTTCGTCCCCGTCGAAACGCTGGAACAGGCGTTGACCAGCGAAGGCAATCACGTACTGCAAAAGGCCATGGCCCTGCTCGACGGCGCCCCCGCCGGGCGCTCGCAGTCGCAGCTGATTCAAACGGATCGCACTGGCGAAGACGTGCCTCACCTGATCGTGCGAGACGCCATCGAATGGAGCGCGGACATGATCGTCATGGGCACCCACGGGCGGCGCGGCGTCACGGGCTGGCTCGTCGGCAGCGTGGCCGGACGTGTGGCGCGCATCGCGAAAACGCCGGTTCTTCTGGTCAGTGCTCCGCAAGCGTGATGCGTGTCGTCGTCACGCATCCGCCCCGACGGCGTGAAACAGTTCCTCCTCCTGAGCGCAATGCAGGCGCACGATGGCTTCCAGCCCGTAAAGCAAACGCTGTATCGCCTGCACCTGCATGGTGTTCGTGCCGTCGCGTGGCAGGTCCGCGACCATCTGCCTGAGCGACCGGACCATCTTGAAGATCTCCCGGTGTGCGCCGCTCATCGCCGCGAGCGGGTCCTCGCCGCCGAGAAGCGGGGCGAGACGCGCATAGACGTCCCGATCGTCGGCGCGTTCGTGCGGCAGCAGCCGTTCATCCAGCGAATCGATCATGTGACCAAGCTCGCTGGCGATGGCATCCACCGATAGTTGCGGCATGCGATCCGCGAGATCCCTGATCTGATCCAGCAACGGTGACAATGCGGTGTGCTCGCGCTTGAGTTGCTCGACGTCGACATCGGCCAGCCGCGCGTCCGTCGGCCTTGGGCGAACCAGCAACACGCGTAACGCATTGACGATGACGACGACGTCGATGACTTCCTGAATCACCGCGCCGGCAATCGGCTGCAGGAATCCGGCCGCCGCGATCGTCATCGCGACGACCGACAGCGACATGCCGGCCACCACGCTCTCGAGCGCGATCCGGCGTGACCGTCGTGCGATACGTATCGCATCCACGAGTCGATCCAGCCGATCCACCAGCAGTACCACGTCGGCTGCTTCGGATGACGCGGCCGCCCCCCGCGCACCCATCGCGATCCCGACATCGGCCGCCGCCAGCGCGGGTGCGTCGTTCACACCGTCGCCGACCATGATTGTCACGCCCTCCTTGCGCGCGGCCTGAATCGCGGCGAGCTTGTCCGTCGGTGTCTGCTCGGCGCGTACGTCGGTCACACCCAGCAACTCACCGACGGCCTGGGCGATGTCTCGCCGGTCGCCGGTGAGCATGACGAGGCGCTCGACGCCTTCTCGTTTCAACAGCCGCAATGCCCGCGGCGTTTCCAGCCGCACCTGGTCGGCCATTTGAATCGCGCCGATCATGACGCCATCGACGCCGACGAACACGGCGGCCCCGCCCTCGTTGCCGACCCGCTTCAGGAACGCGTCGCCCCAGGGGGCGATCGTTGAACACGCGGAGACGTATCCGAACTGGCCGATCGCGACGGTTCGGTTGTCGACCCGGCCTGTCACGCCCTCACCTGCCGTTTCCATCACGAAGGACGGCGGCGACAGATCGATCCCACGTTCCCGCGCGGCGACCGTCAGCGCATCCGAGATGACGTGGCCCGAAGCCTGGGCCAATGACGCGGCGAAACGCAGCACGCCGTCCGTACCGACGTCCGTGCCGCATTCGATCGCGACGATGCGTGCCCGCCCTCCGGTCAGCGTCCCGGTCTTGTCGAAGAACAGGATCGTCGCTTGTGCAAGCCGTTCCAGCGCGCCCCCGCCCTTGACGAGGATGCCGCGTTTCGAACAACGCGACATGCCGGACACGATCGCGACCGGCACGGCGAGAATCAACGGACAAGGCGTGGCCACGACCAGCACGGCGAGCGCACGCGCGACATCTCCGGCCAGCAGCCAGGCGATGCCCGCGACGATCAGGGAAGCGAGTACGAAGAATGACGCATAGCGATCCGCAAGACGCACGGACGGACTTCGCTCGCGCTGCGCGCGCTCGACCATGCGGACGATGCCGGCAAACGTGCTGTCGCCTGCCGTCGTGCGGGCAACCATTTCGAACGGTGGGCCGGCGTTGACCACGCCGCTGCATGCGCTTTCTCCGGCGCGCCGCCGCTGGGTGGACGACTCGCCCGTCAGCATGGATTCGTCGAGTTCCGCGTCATCGGTCAACGTGCCGTCGACCGGCACGAACTCGCCGCTTCGCACGAGCAGCCTGTCGCCGGGAACGAGCGTTTCCACGGCAACGGAACGCCATTCATCGTTCTCGAACCGGGTGGCCTGCCGAGGGGCACGGGCGAGCAGCGCGGTCATCTCGCGTTGCGCGCGGTCTTGCGCATACCGCTCCAGCGTCCGCCCGCTCGCCAGCATCAATGCGATGACAGCTGCCGTGAGCGTCTCGTCGAGCGCGATCGCCAGCGCGATGGCCAGCCACGCGAGCACATCGATGCCTGCCCGCCGTTTCGCCACGGCCTTGACGAGCGATACCGTCAACGCCAGCAAGACCGGCAGCGTGCCGAGCAACCAGACGAGCCGCGCGATTGAATGCAGACCGAACGCCGCGCACACGCCCCCTCCGGCGAGCGTTACGGCCGCCAGAACCAGCAACGCGAGATCGATCGACCAGGGGATTCGCGACATGACGATTGTTCCGATTGCCGTGCAGGGAGGCGTTCACTGCATCCGGTTCCGGTTGCAGACGGCGTGGCATCAGTCTAGGAAACGCCACGACTCGACCGTTGACATGGGTCAGCGCGACGCGCCTCGCGCCACATGCCGGCGCGGCGCCTTGCTTGACGTGAGTCAAGCCGCCGGCCCCTTTCCTCAGCAAAATTGAAAAGTGACACTGGACGCCCTGGAGTCGATATCGTGCTGACGCTGGCTGTACTCTTTCTGCTGATTCTTCTGCTGAATCTCATGCCGGCGTTTGCCCCGCCTACCTGGATGGCGATGTCGTGGGTCGGGTTCAACCTGCCCGACGGCAATCCATTGATCTTTGCCGTCGTGGCGGCAGGCGCCGCAACGACCGGCCGCGTCATTCTGGCGACCTTCGCAAGATCGCTCGTCCGCTCCCGCTGGATGCGGGAATCGGATCGCGAGAATATCGACGTCGCCACACGCTGGCTGCGCAAGCACCGGACGCTCACTGCCGGCGCGTTTTTCTTCTACGCATTGAGCCCGCTTCCGTCGAACTATCTGTTCATCGCGTACGGACTGTCCGGGTTGCCGCTGAGGATCATCGCGGCGGCGTTCTTCATCGGTCGTGCAACGACCTATGCGATCTGGGCGCAACTCGGCCGCTTTGCATCGACCCGACTGGACCTGGAATCCGAACTCGAAGGCACTTACCTCGGCGGATACTTCATCGTCACCCAACTGGTGTTGCTCGGCCTCGTGTTCATGTTGATGAAGCTCGACTGGCGCGCGCTCTTCAACGAACGTCGGTTGACGTTCCGGCGCGGCCATCACCCGCGCAGTTCCGAATGACACCGGCATGCGCGATGTGTTGAGCGGCCGCGCCGGCTGACCGGTGCTTCCTAGCGGCCGCGAATCCCGGACGTGACTTCGACGACGCGTTCCCGCTTGCGCGGATCGACGTGCGTCATCACGTTCAGGACGCGGTGATGCTTCATCACGCGAGCACGCGCGTCCACGGCGATGTCGTGCCCTTGCGCGACCGTGAGATCGGCGTCGATGTCGAGATGCACGTCCACGAGGATCAGATCGCCGGTCTTTCTCGTGCGCAGGTCGTGCACGTCCAGCACGCCCGGCGTCGCAATCAGCGTCGCGCGAATCGCCTGTACGTCTTCGGCATCGGCCGCTCGATCCATCAGGTCATGCAATGCGTCCCAGCCGAACGTCGCACCCATTTTCACGATCATCCCGCCGACGATCAGCGCGGCGACAGGATCCAGCAGCGGATAGCCGAACAGGTTGCCGACGATGCCGCAGGCGACCACGAGAGACGATGCGGCATCCGAACGCGCATGCCATGCGTTCGCGACCAGCATGCTCGACTTCACCCGCGTTGCCACGGCAAGCATGTAACGGAACAGGCTTTCCTTCGCGGCGAGCGCGACGAGCGCTACCCATAGTGCCGCGACGTGGACGCGCGCGATCGTTTCCGGATGCTCGAGTTTCTGGATGGCGGACCAGAGCATCCCGCCACCGACCAGCAGCAGGATTGCGGCAAGTGCCAGCGATGCGCCGGTTTCGAAGCGCTGATGTCCGTAAGGATGCTTTTCGTCGACGGGTTTTCGGCTATGGTGACCGGCCAGCAGGACGACGAAATCCGCGATCAGGTCGGATAACGAATGAATGCCGTCCGCCACGAGGCCCTGCGATCGGGACAGGATGCCGATCACTACCTGGCCGATGCTCAGCGCGAGGTTGACCGCGACGCTCACCCAGGTGCTTCGGGTGGCCGCAGCGGCCATCGCGGGCGTCGCTTCAGCGACGGTTTCCGAAACGATGTCGGTGTTTGTTGGTATCACGATTCAGGTTACGTTTCAGGATTGAAGGATTGGTCAACTTCGGGCAGTCACAGGCGACCGGGGCGGCCCACGTGGCGCGCCTGCGCCGGACGCGTTGACATTGCGACGTGGAATGATGCGTTGCACGTCTGACAGTTGCGTGTCTGCGGCATGTATTCGATGGTATTGACGGTCACTCCAGGGTACTTGATCTGAGGCAAAGGATCGACCACCCGTTTTGCGTACGGTTGAACCCATGCAAACGACCTGGAGACCGTCATGTCCAGAGCAAACAGGTTCACCGTTTCGTGTCTGATCGGCGTCGCCATCGCGATCACGTCCGGTCTGGCCGATGCCCAGCCACGCCAACCGGCTCGCGATCCTACCGTCGAGTGGGGCGGCATGATGTACGGTAGCCAACTGATGACGCCTGCCGAGCGGAATGAATACCGCACCCGCATGCTCGCCGCGAAATCGGATGCCGAGCGCGAGAAAATTCGCGCGGAGCACCACGCGGAGATGCAGAAGCGTGCGAAGGCGCGCGGCATCACGCTGCCTGACGTTCCGCCCATGAGGGGCATGCATCGAGGGCAAGGCATGGGTATGGGCATGGGGCCGGGCTACATGCGCGGCCAGCCTGGCGGCCCTGCAAGCGGCGCTGCCGGCAAGTGATCGCACGGTTCGGCGTGTTCGGACACGAACACGCCATTCCGGCCACGATTGACCGCTCGCGTGACCTCCGGCCACGCATCGAGCTCGTGCAGTCTGATCGGTGACGTGCATGATCGACTAGCACCTGGCCGCACCGGCTTCATCGGCAGCCGGCCACGAAATGGCTACGCGCAGTCCGCCAAACGCGGGCGATCGATCCACCTGGATGTCGGCCTCGTGCGCCGCAGCGATTCGCCGCACGATCGACCAGCCGAGGCCGCTCCCGCTCGGTCGGGTGCCGGCCGGCCGAAAGAAGCGTTCGCCCAGTCTGCGCAGATCGTCGTCGTCGATGCCCGGCCCGCTGTCTTCGACACGGAGCACGGTGCGCCGGTCCCGTTGGCCGACCGAAACGGTGATGCGCGCCAGCGGCGGGCTGTAGCGGATCGCGTTGTCGACCAGATTGCGCACCATTGCCGCGAGCAAGGCTTCGTTGCCGCCGACGACACATGGCGATGGCGCATCGAGTTCGAGCTTCTGCTGTTTCCCGATCGACTGTGGCGCGGCCTCCGCGACCACTCCTTTCGCCAGGGCCGATACGTCTACCGGCGCGCGATCCGCCAGTGCGCCTGCATCGAGACGTGAAAGCAACAGGAGCTGCTCCACCAGACGCGCCGCTCGATCACACCCTTCGAGAACACCGCGCAACGCGTGCCGGCGTCGCTCGTCATTGTGCTCGGCCATTGCAACCTGCGCCTGTGCCTTCACGGCCGCGATCGGCGTGCGCAACTCATGCGCGGCATCGGCAGTGAATCGGCGCTCCGCATCCATCACGGCACGAATCCGCTCGAACAGGCGGTTCAGCGCATCCAGCATCGGCCGCATCTCAAGCGGCGTCCGCTCCAGCCGGATCGTGTCGAGCGCCTGCGGATTCCGCTTCGCGAGCGCTCGCCCGAAATCGCGCAGCGGTGCCGTGCCTCGGCGAACCGCCCAGCCGATGCCCAGCACCAGCAATGGCAACGCAGCCGCCATCGGCCAGAATGCGCTGCGCATGACGGCACCCAGGATCGATTTGCGTGAATCGATCCGTTCGCCCACGAACACCTGAACGTCGCCGCGCGCGCCATGCACGACGAATACCCGCCACGCATTCCCGTCGATCACGACGGTCCAGAATCCGGAAGCCCGGTCGCGCCCGGTCAGCTCGGGCGCCACCATCGGCCTGGACGGCGCGTTTTCGGAATGCAGGCCGAGCCGGCCTTCATGAAACACCTGGAAGGCCACGCGGGGCCCGTATGGATGGAGGATCGGCGCGTCGACCGCATTGTCGTCGTCATCCGGCCCGCGTGCTTGCTGCGCGACGAGCAGTGCCGCCGCTTGCGCGAGATGGCCGTCGAGCAATCGGTCGATCTCGCGTTGCGCATCGAGCCAGGTCAGCATCAACGTCGATAGCCAGACACCGAGGACCACGGCCGGCACGAGCGTCAGCAGCCGGCCATGCAGCGAGCGCGCGGGCAGCACGGCTTTCATGCACTGTCCCGCAGCAGCACGTAACCCACGCCGCGCACAGTCCGGATCAGATCGCTGCCGAGCTTCGCACGCAAGCGATGTATGTGCACCTCGACGGCATTGCTCTCCACCTCCTGCCCCCAACTGTACAGATACTGCTCGATCTGCTCGCGCGACAGGACCCGGCCGGCATTCAGCATCAGGATGTGCAGCAGATCGAACTCGCGCGTGGACAGCGCGACGGCCACGCCGGCGCGGCGCGCGGTTCGCGACGCGGGTTCCAGTTCGACGTCCTGCGCCTGGAGTCGCTCCGTCGGCCGGCCGTGGGCGCGCCGGACCAGCGCTCTCAGGCGCGCGCCGAGCTCGTACAGGTCAACGGGCTTGATCACGTAGTCGTCGGCTCCCACGTCGAGCGCCCTGATGCGGTCGGGCACGGCATCGCGCGCGGTCAGAATCAGGATCGGCAACGCGATGCCGTCGCGACGAATGCGCTGCAGGACATCCATGCCATCCACGAGCGGCAACCCGAGATCGAGGACCGCCGCGGCATGAGCATGCGCGCGCAACTCGCGCTGGGCCGCGTCGCCGTCGCGCACCCAGTCGACCTGGAATCCTTGCTGGCGCAATCCGGCGCGGATCCCGTCGCCGAGCAGGACGTCGTCTTCCACGAGCAGGATGCGCACGATCGAGCACTCCGTCCTTGGCCGTCAATCGTCATCCCGGCCCGCCCCGTTCGCGGGGTGGCCAGTGTCCGTCACGACGGGCCGGTCTGCTTGAACGGGCTGCGGCGCCGCATGCCATTGCGTCCACCACCAGCCAATCACCGCCGCCGTCATGATGACGGCAATCCCCCACCAGGCACGCCGGATGCCGTCGATCGGCGCACCGCTCTTGTAGCCGGTTACCATCGCCCCGGCGAGATTCTCCCGATGCACGACGCTGCTGACGAGCACGGCGGCGACATGCACCGCCACAAGCGCGAGCATCGCGTTCGCCGCGCCTTCATGAAGATCACCGAACGATTCGCCGTTTCCCGTGTAGGCCGCCCAGCCCGTTATCCCGGTGACGACCGTCATCGCCAGCATGGCGACGATCGCGACCGCGCCGGCCGGATTGTGGCCGACATGGTGTTCCGGCCTGCCTTTCACAAGGCTCAGCACGTAGCGGAAAACGGCCGCCGGCGAACGTACGAACGACGAGAACCGCGCATGACGCGTGCCGGCCACACCCCATACGACGCGAAACGCGACGAGTGCCAGCATCGTGTACCCGAACGCGACATGCATCAACCGCCACCGCTCGCTCTCGGCGGTCAGCCACGCACCGGCAAAGGCAACAACCGTCAGCCAGTGGAATGCACGAAGCGGAGCATCCCAGACCAGTATCCGTGCGGGACGCGAGCGCTCCGGTTCACCGTGAGCTCGGGATGCGGACGAATCGTTCATCGAAATTTCCTTTGTCTGCTTGCGTATGACATGCGGCGCAATTCGACGGCCGCTTCACTGCGGGGCTGCGCCACACGGACGCGGGAATCTCGTCGTGCGTGGCGATGAACCACGCCGACCGGGTAATCCGGTCTTCCGGCGGACGGCGAGCCGCGGCGCCCGTCGCCGCGTGTGCTGTCAGCCAGGTTTCCAGTTGCCCGATGGTTGTCGGGTCCAGCGTCGCATCGGTGCCGAAGTGGCGATCGAGACCGTTCAGGATGCGGCGCCACGACTCGGCGGGCAGCGCCCCGGGCGGATAGGCGACATGGCAGGTCGCGCACTCCTGCTTGTACTTGGGGAGCAACGGAACCGCGAGGCCCTGCATTTCGTCCTCGGCCAGTGCCGCGCGCGGCAGCAGCGACGTCAACAGCATCGTGAGCGCGCCTGCCACTACATATCGCGGCGGAACGATCCTGCGCGGAGAGGTTGTCGTGTCAAAGTTGGTCATGATCGTTCGTCGTCAGGGTTTCAAGGTCATGAGCCAGCTCAGGACATCCGCCTTCTCGGCTGCCGAGCATTCGCGCCCGACGACGTCCTTGCAGTTTCGGCGGAACCATTTTTCGGTCCGCGCCTCGTCCGTGAACCGCGCGGGATTGAACGCGGGCGCAAGCGGCTCGATGGTCTTGCCGGTAACGACGTGCCGGCCCGGGCCGGTCGGCGTGCTTCCATGACAGCTCGCGCAACTCCAGTCGCGTCCATGCCGCGACGTGAAGAACTGCTGTCCCCGCGACGGCGCGGCGCTCGTGCCTGCCTTCGCCGTATAACCGTCCAGCAGGCGGGCAGGCGTTTCGGCGCGCGCGCACGCAATGGTGGCAATCAGCATCGATACAGCAAGGCACGGGTAACAAAGCGTGCGAACGGAACGGGATATCCGCATCGTGTTTCTCCTGGGCGATGCGTTCATGTTCGGGCCGGTTCCTTACCGCATTCTTAAGGGCCTGGCGTTCGATTGTGGGCGTGCCATTGAGAGGCCGTGCACGGATGCCGTTGCGCTCGCAATCAGGATCACGCCGCCCGGTTGCTTACGCTTGACTCAAATCAAGCCAGTCGGGGAAGGAGAACGCATCGGACGAATGATTCGCGCGGTCGTCCGCGCGCGGTACGCGCTCAGTACAACAAAAACGCCGCCCGCTCGCGCGCGAACGCGGCATTTTGTGCATCGACGACCCGTTCTATCTCATCGAGCGACCGCCCTGCCTCCAGCATGTCCGCCACCTCGCGCGAACCGACCGATGCTCGGATCGCATCGATCCGGAACTTCGCCGGATAACGCCGGTGCAGCGCCAGTGCGAGTGCCAGCCCGATTTCGCCCGGCCGCGCCGCGCCGGGCGGCCGGTCGATGCGCACCCCTTCGCACACCCTGCCGCGATACGGCCCCTCCGTGGGCACGAAGCGAACCGGCGAGAACGTCGCGTCCAGCCGCATCGCGCGAAGATCGTCCGCGAGGATGCGCGCGTCGATCCACGGCGCGCCGACCACGCCGAACGGTGTCGCGGTGCCGCGCCCGACACTAATCGCTGCGCCCTCGATGAGCCCCGTCTCCGGATACAGCGACAACGCGGCGCCGTCGCGCAGGTTCGGCGATGGCGGCACCCGGCCGAGCCCGGTATCGCCGAAGCGCATCGCGCGCACGTAATTCGCCATCGGCACCACGGTCAGCGCCGCGCCGATATGCAGGCGGTCGTTGAACAGTCGCGCCAGTTCGCCGAGCGTCATGCCGGGCTGAAGCGGTAACGGGTAATAACCGGTGAACGTGGCCGGTCCGGCATCGGCCAAGGGGCCGCCGAACACATCGCCGCCCAGCGGGTCCGGGCGGTCGAGCACGAGCACCGGGCGATGCGCGGCAGCACCGGCCTCAAGCGCGTAGCCGAGGGTGGCCAGATACGTGAAGAAGCGTACGCCTGCGTCCTGCAGGTCGAGCACCAGCACGTCGACATCGGCGAGCAGCGCGGGCGCGATCCGGCGTCGATCGCCGTAGAGACTGTGAACGACCACGCCGGTCGCGGCGTCAAGCGTGTCGCCGAATGTCTCGTCGACGTCGGTGCCGAGCCCGTGCTCGGGCGCGAACAGCGCGACGAGCCGCGCGCCCGGCGCCTGCGCGAGCAGGTCGACCGTGCGCCGGCCGAGCCGGTCGAAGCCGCTGCGGTTCGTGACGAGCGCAATGCGCTTGCCCGCGACGGCCGCGAAGCCGCTCGCCGCGAGCACGTCGATGCCGGCCAGCACCGGCCCGCGCGATACCGGCAACCGGGCGGCTTGCGCGACGGCCGCCGCCATCGCAGGCACGCGCGTCGCAATCCGCGACGACGTCACGGGCGCGGCCTCGCTCGACACGATGCCGAGCACGAGCGAGCGCAGTGGCATCGCCGTGCCGGTTTCGTCGGGATACAGCCGGCTGGTGAGCACGATCGCGAAGCGGCGCGTCACGGGATCGATCCACAGCGCCGTGCCCGTGTAGCCGAGGTGTTGCAGCGCGCCGAGCGGCGGCAGCCGGTAGCGGTTCGCGACGAGCGGCGGCCCGACCGCCCAGCCGGGCGTGTGCAGGTCGCCTTCCGCGTCGAGCGTGGCGGGCGTTTCGAGCACGGCGACGCTGCGGCGCGCCAGCACGCGCACCGGGCCGAGCGCGCCGCCGTTCAGCAGCATGCGCGCGAAGCGCGCCAGGTCGTCCGCACTCGCGAACAGGCCCGCATTGCCGGCAACGCCACCCATCGCGGCCGCGACGGGATCGTGGACGCTCCCGCGCAGCAGACGGCCATCGCGAACGGTGGTGGGCGCCACGCGCGCGAACAGCGACGCCGGTGGCCGGAACGCGGTGCTCGCCATCCCGAGCGGCGCGAACACATGTGGGGCGCACCACGCGTCGAGCGGCCGGTGCGACACGCGCTCGACGATCTCGCCAAGCACCACGTAGTTGACGTCGCTGTAGCGCACCTGCGTGCCGGCCGGTGTGCCGGGGGGCATCGCGACGATGTCGGCCAGCACGGCGGCGCGGCTGCGCAGCGCGCGGGACGAAGACACGCCGGCCGGCAGCCCCGATACATGCGCGAGCAACTGGCGGATCGTGATGCCGGCCTTGCCGTGCGCGCCGAACGCGGGCCAGTAACGCGCGGCCGGCGCATCGAGGCGCAGCATGCCGCGCTCCGCGAGCTGCATGATCGCGACCGCCGTCGCCACCGGCTTGGTCAGCGAAGCAAGATCGAAGACGGTATCGGCCGTCATCGCCTCGGCGTGCTCGCCCGTCACGCGCAGGCCGCGCGCGACGCGCACGCGCACGCCGTCCGCGTCGCCCGTCACGACCACGGCGCCGGCAAGATGGCCGTCGGCGATCTCGGCCGCGATCGCCTCGTCGATCGCGGTGGTCTGCTGCTGCGCCACGGCCGTATCGGATTCCGCGCGCGCACCGGCTGACGCAAGCGTGAACAGCAGCGCGCCGGTCAGCGCGGCAGCGCAGCGGGATCGTCGCGATCGAGCCTGTTTCACTGCGTTCATTTCTTCGTGCTGGCCGCATCGATTGAGTCGAGCTGCGCGCGGAGGCCTGCCACGGCGATGGCGTCAGGATCCGCGATCGGCCGAGGCATCGTCTGTTCTCCAGCCACGCCGGTCCTGAACGAACGCGCGACCAGTGTGCCGGTTACTGCGGCGATGCGGAACAATCGGCGCACAGACGTATCGCGCCGTGCCGGTCCGGGTCGTGCCAGTAGAAGCGCACATCGACCGCGCCCCGCGCCGGTACGACGACGTGCCGGACTTCCTGAACGGCCCTGTCGTGCGCGGACACGGTATATCGCCCCGGCGGCACTCGCGCAAACAGGAACGGGCCGTTCGTGTGCGCGTCGAGAATCGTCGACTTGCCGGACGACAGCGTGACATCGACATCGGAAAGATACTGGCCCCGCTTCGATGCGAACGTGATCCGCAGGTTGTAGCGAGGCGCGACATCGCGAAATGCAGTGACCTCGTCCTGGCCGATTCCGCCTGTGATGTAAGCGACACCGTTGTGCACGACCGGCTCGGTCGACGGGTCAGCCAGCGCGTTCGCACCGATGTTCAGCAGGCAGGCTGCCAGCAGCATCTTCACGGTTCCGGTCCACATCTTCACTCTCCTGATTGAGCCGCACGGCCGCGACCCCGCCCGTCCGGTCGCGGAACGGGCTGCGTGCGGTGACGTCGCGCATTCGCGTCGACGACGATGCCAGCGTCGCGCGGAACGTCGATTTCCCGTTGACTCAAGTCAAGTGCGCGCCTGTCGAAACCGAACGAAGCCGGACGGACCCCGCGAGACAGTCATCGCGCCCCATCTGCCCGAGCGCCGCGGCACGCCTGAAAACACGGGGGGAGCGGGATCCGGGCGGCGCAATCGTCCGTTGCGGCTGTCAGCCGATATTGCACGGCCCGTCGGAAATTTCCGACACGGCGGCCCGACGTCGGACAGCAAGCTCAGGCCACGCTGATTGTTCCGCGCGGCTCCACTGCCAATACTGGAGACGTGACAGGACGCAACGTGTATCGCGGCCGGCGCGCGGCTCTTCCGCCCCGCCGCCGCAGAACCGAGGAGCTGGCGATGATTGATCCGACCGCAGCGCACGCCGACGACGCCATGCTGGATGGCGAACCGCCGGTCGGTGCCCACCTCGTGACCCGCCGCCCCGGCTATCTGCATCACGGGATCTACATCGGCAATGGCAACGTGATTCACTACGCGGGATGGTCGCGCCATGCGAGCGGTGGTCCGGTCGAGATCGTCACGCTGGACGGCTTCCGTGCCGGTTTCGGGCTCGCGATCATTCGCCACGCGAGCGCGCTGTACGATGGAACGGAAGCAGCGCGCCGCGCGGCTTCGCGCCTTGGCGAATGCCAATATCGGCTGCTCACGAACAACTGCGAGCATTTCTGCCTGTGGTGCTTGTTCGGTGTGGGGAGGAGCGAGCAGGTCGCGTCGTGTCTGCGCAACCCGATGCACGGCATCGCGGTGGCCGTCATGCTGATGGCGTGCGTTCTGGTCGCGCGATTGCATCCGGAAATGACCGGGCGCGAATGCCCGGTGCGGTGTATGGTCTAGCAGTCCGTGCACATCGACAACCATGAGCGGCCACACGCCGCCCTGGAATACAAAACGCCCGATGCGGTGCATCGGGCGTTCTAGCGTCTGAATACTGTCAACCTATTCCAGGACTTGACACAGCCAATCGAGCCGCTTCCCTGATGAATGCGTTGAATTGTGACGCGATTTCCTCGCCAGCACGGCAACGGTGCGACCGGGCGCAACAGACATCATCACGCGCCGATCGCGCCGGTTGAATCCCGACTCGCGAGGCTGGCTGATCAGAACTCGTAGCCGACCTGGGCACGCACGCCCGCATCGCCCACCGACGTGATCGACACCGCGCCATTCATCAGCCAATTGCCGTTGCGCGACCGGTAAGTGGCGCCGGCCGCGACGGCCGAGCCATTCTTGAAGTTTGCGGCGCCGACCGCGACCACCGTCTTGCCCGGCTGCGACGGCGTCATGTTCGGCATCGCCATCGCGGCTGCAATACCGGCGTATGCATTCTTCGCCACGTCGTTGATCATCCGGTTCGTATCCCCGAAGCGCTGGTCGATCGACTGCATTGCGCCATCGAGCTGGCGTTTGTTGATTGCGTCGGTTGGCGCCGTGCCATCGGCGACGTTCGTGATCTGGCGCTCGTTGCCGACCGAGCCAACCGACACCGTGTTGTCGCGATTCGCGACCGAACCCTGGCCGAGAGCGACCGAGCCGCTGCCAGTAGCCGTCGAGCCCTGGCCGATGACCGTGCTGTTTTCGCCGGATGCGACCGAACCCTGACCGACGGCAGTGCCGTTCCCGCCGGATGCGGTCGAACCCTGTCCCATGGCCGAGCTGTTTTCACCCGATGCGCTCGAACCCATGCCGTTGACGGTCGACCCGTCGCCACCCGTGCCTGGGCCACCCGTGCCTGGGCCACCTGTGCCTGGGCCGCCCGTGCCGGGGGTGTTCTCGCGATCGGTGACGCGATCAGACAAGTCGTCGACACGGACACTCAGCTCCCCGAACTGCTTCGCGAACTGCTCTTGCAACCCGAAGAGCTGGCTGCCGTTGATGGCCTCCATGCTGTTGGCGCTGACCTCGCCGGCCGCGACGCCCCGCAGTGTCGTGCCGAGCGCGCCGGCAAAAGTCACGCGGTCGAACGACAGGCCGCTGTCGTAGGTGACGGCACCGACTTCCTTGCCGGTGTAATCGATCAGGCCGGTTGCGCGGAGCTGCGCGATCGTCACCGCTTCGTCGTCGTTCACGCCGTTTGCGATGCCCGACAGCGTGCGTGTGCCGCCGGTGCCTGCGAAGTTCACCGCAGCACCGTCGGTTTTCGCGCCAACCGTGAGATCGGCACCCGCCTTGGCCTGCTGGACGAGGCCGGTCGTGCCGCTCGACAGGTTTTCCAGTCGGTTGTTGATGGTCGAGATATCAGACGTTTGCATCGCGATGTTGTTTTTCGCGGTCGTCATGTCGCCGTCGAGCTGCTTGATGCTTGCCTCGTTGGCCGTCGTGCGGCCATCGATTGCAGTTATCTGGGTATTGGTCGTCGACAGTCCCGTTTTGACGTCAGCAATCGCGGTGGTCGTCGTTGACAGGCCGGCGTTCATCTGGCCGACGTTCACGGCGTCGGTATCCGCCGTACCTTTGGCCAGGTTCGTAATGCGTCGTTTCACAGTCTTCGAACCCACGGAAACGGTATATTCTTCGCTCGCGACAGAACGATCACCCAGCGCGACGCTGTATTGCCCACTCATTTCGGCACCATCGCCCAGTGCCACGCCTCGCGCTGACGTCGTGGTACCCCGACCGATTGCAATGGCTCCACCGGCGCCCTGTTCCGTTACAGACGCGCCATCACCAAAAGCGATTTGCCCGAAACCACCCGACGTATTTGCTTTCGCTCCAATAGCGATGTTGGTCTGGCCGCCATCAGTGCCGGTTGCGCGCGCAATCGCGCCATCGCCGATCGCGATTGAACGACTTCCTTCGCCCTTCGCGGCTGTCGTCGTGCCGTGAACCTGGAGGTACGTGTCGTCGATCGCAGCCCTCGGTCCGACCTGCGCACGGATACCACCTTGGTCCGATCCTGCCGGTTTGCATGTTCCCGCCGCATCGACGGTGCCGGGCGATCCGTCGCTCGTCGTGCACGCGTCCGCCATCGCGTCGCCCATCGTGACGCCGCCCAGTGCGATCGCAATCATGGCTGTCCGCGTCGCGCGCGACGCTCCTTGCGAATGCGACTTCGCCGTTTCGGCCACTGCCGTCCACGTGTTGGTCGCGGTGTTCCAAATGCTTCGGTAGGTCTTGTTCAAGGCTTTGTTCCTTTCAGTTTTCTGGGTTAAGCGCGATGCCGTAGCCTGGCTTGATATACATCGATCGAGCTGTTCCGCGTCCGGGTCCGGGTCCGCTGCTTCGGCAGCACCAATCGCGACCCGCTTCGCGTACGAGTCGAGCAATCGAGGTGGCTGTGCATGACCGGATGGAATTACATCGTGCGCCGAGAATCGAGCGTGATCGCGCTACGAACTCGCTGCATCATTCGGTTGTCCGAATTGCGGATCTGATCCGCATGGCGCCGATCGCCTCGCTGAGACGGAACGGAGTAACCCCGATCGTCATCCGAGCGATATCCGATTCATACCTTCGGATTTATCAATACAAATCCGCTCGTGACAAATCGTGTGAACAATCGATTTTCGACGTCACATCGGCACGGAACCATTCCGCTCTGGAATTCCGAAGCTCGCCGAGCAAGGCCAATGGATCGTTGCTTGCCGTCGAGACGAACAATGATTTCGCATTGCTCGCTGCATGAGATGAGCCACGCGTGAAACCACTCGATGCCAGGATGTCGACATGAGATTCACTTCATGCCCTATATCGATCAAACTGCCATGACGTCACCAACTTGACGCAGCAGTAAAGGATCAAATCGTCCGTGAAGCACGGGCATATCTCTGCCAATTCATCAACGTCGATCGGATACCGTTGACCTGCAACGCATCGCTCATCCGGCAATTCTGATGAGATGGCGAGTCCGCGAATATAAGAATCGTCCTAAATGGAGGGTGTGCCGGCGCGAGCATGGCGCTGCGTCCGGTATCTCGAAGGCGAGCCCGACTTTTCAGAGATTGATCGGGTATCGCAAGCGACAGCGGAGAACAGGCCATCGCATCAGCAGAAGCGAGTGCCCTGAAGACGCGTGTATTCGACACGATTCGAACACGACACCTCACCCGCAGCCACGAAAAACGGCATGCGCACGCCCCCACCGTTTCGCCTGCGCAATCGCGATGCGGATCGCGCTGCCCTCGGTGCGCCCCTGACGCAGCAGCGCGTTGGCAATCTCGATCGCCTTGCCGCGAACCGGCGGCGGCAGATTCCGCATCGAAGGCGGATAACGCTCGTCATTCCACGGCATGATCGATCGGACGCCTACATGTTCTCGCCGGTCCGCACCTGCCGCTCAGCGCGGCAAATCGGCAGGATCGTAGCGATTGCGCGGGTTCCACAGCATCCAGCCGTCCGTGCCCGCCGCATCGGCCGCGTCGACCTGCGCGCGGATCTCGTCGGCATCGAACGGCCGGTGGTCGAACGCATAGTCGCGAAACGCCTGGAGCCACGGCCGAAACCGGACCCCGTCCATTCCGGTCCGGCGCTTCGCCTCGGCCAGCGACCGCGAAACGATCTCGCCCGGATGCTCGGTCGGCTTCCGGCAACCGGGCAGGCCCCACGTGAAGCCGGACGGATACAGCATCGGCGACACGTAGTCGACAACCGGTCCGAGCGCGTCGAGCCGCTGTCCGATCGCGGTGTCGTCGGTGTTCCAGCAGACGTACCCGAAGATGTCGGCCGACACGTAGAGGTTGTACGGACGCAGCCGTTCCCGCGCGCCGGTCAGGAATCCCGAGATCGCCGCGACCCGGTTCGCCTCGGTATTCGCCTCGGCGAACCGGAGGCCGTTGGCGTCGGGAAAACGCAGGTAGTCGAACTGGATTTCGTCGAAACCCATGCGTGCCGCCTCTTCGGCGACGTCGTAATTGTGTTGCCAGGCCGCGTGCGACGTCGGGTCGATCCAGCGCTGATGCTCGCGGTCCTGCCAGATCTCGCCGGCCGCATCGCGCACGGCCCACTCGGGATGCGCGCGAGCCAGCGGGTCGTCCTTGAACACGACGATGCGCGCGATCAGGTAAAGGCCGCGCGCGTGGAACGTCCGCAACAGGTCCGGCAGATCGGGCGGACGAACGATGGCGCCGGCGACATTGTTCGCGGCGCCGGAGATCTCACGCGCCAGGCTGCGATACGGCGTCACGCCGCTGTCTCCCTTCACGTCGATGACGAGCGCGTTGATTGCCGTCTTGTCCTGGAGGGACAGCGCCGCCTCGCGCAGCGTGCGGTCCGCGACGCCGTAAGCGGACAGATAGACGGCTTTCGGCCGCACCGGTGTCATGCGGATCGTCTGTGCGCCGGCGGCGGGTGCCAGCGTGACTTCGGTTCGCGCGTAGCCCGGCGCACGCACGCTCAGGCGTGCACCCGCCGCGTCGATCTCGATTGAAAACGCGCCGTCGCGATCCGCGGTCCGGTTCGCACCCGCCGCGTGGCCGATCGCGCCGGCGAGCGGGTGCCCGTTCGTCGCATCGACGACGGTGATCGTGACGGGCGCCGCCCGGGCGGCGAATCCGGCGAGCGACACGAGCAGACAGACGATCAGACGTGCAATCACGGCTTCCCCCCGGCGGTTCTCAACAATCCATTCATGCATCGTGTGTCGCAGGCGTCCGTCATCAGATAGCGCGGCAGCGCCATGGCCGGGTCGGTGACACGAACGGGGCGCGCATCGAGCGTGAAGGCCGCCACGTAGCCCTCGCGAGCGGCCAGCTGGTCGGTCTGCGCATCATGGACGCCGAACGGCCAGGCCAGCATCCGGACCGGCTGGCCGGTTTCGGATTCGAGCCGTTCGCGCGACCGGCTCAACTGGAACGACACGAAGCGCAGGTAGTCGTCCGGCGTGAGTCGGGCGCGTTCGGTGCGGAAATTCGGATGCCAGTACGTGTGGGACTCGATGTCGACGCCGCCGGACTGCCCGAGCGTGCGCAACTGGTCCCATGTCATCGCATAGCTGGCGTTGGAGATGGCCGACGGATAGATGAACAGCGTGACCGGCATCGGATGGGCGACCAGCAACGGGCGCAGCACGTCGTAGACGGAGCGATGACCGTCGTCGACGGTGATCGCGACCGCGCGCGCCGGCACGGCATCGGCCTGGCCGCCATGCCAGCGCACGACGTCGGCGAGCGGCACGATGCGGTAGCCGTTCGCCTCGATCGCCTGCAGCTGGTGGCGGAACGTCTCGGTACGGACCGTCATCGAATCCAGTTGCGCGGCGGCGAACCGGTGGTAGACCAGGATCAGCACACGCTGCGATGGCGAATCGACGGTCGCGACGTCGGCGGACGAAGCCGGCGGCATACACGACAACAGGAGCAGGCAGGCGATCAGGCGAAAGGCCATGGCGGGTCTCGTGGAATGGCTGCCCCATTTTTCTCGATCGCGGCACGAAAACCGCTGAGCCAGATCAACGATCGATCGTGCGTCGACGCGATCGTACGCGCGTCACGCCGCGTGGTCGTCAGCTTGCCTGCGCAACCAGTTCGGCATGAATCCGCTCGACGTCGTCGCGCGTGCATAGCGCGGTCCCAGGGTGCTCGACCGACGCGGCCGATGCCGCCAGCGCATAGCGGCACGCTTCGTCGAACGGCACGCCGCGCGCCAGCGCCCAGACCATGCCGCCGACGAAACTGTCGCCGGCGCCGACCGTGCTGCATACCGCTGCCGGCCTGCCGGGCAGGCGCAGCGCGCCGTCGCGCGTGACGACCCATGCGCCGCGCGCGCCGAGCGTCAATGCGACGATGTCGGCTTGTCCTCGCGCCACGAGTTCGCTGGCCTTCCGGCATGCCGACGTGTCGTCGAGCGGTTCGCCGGCCAGCGCGCTCAGTTCGCCGAGACTGGGCTTCACGAGATGAACGCCGGCCTCGAGGGCCGCTTGCAGCGCCCTGCCTGCCGCATCGACGACCACCCGGCTGCCCCTTGCACGGGCGGTCCGCGCGAGCGTCGCATACAGGTCGTCGGGCGCGCCGGGCGGCAGGCTGCCGCTCAGCACGAGATAGCGCGGCACCGGTTGCATCGCGTCGATGCGGGCTGCGCAGTCGCGCCACTCGGCCTCCGAGACCATCGGCCCCGGCATCAGGAACCGGTATTCGCGCCCGGTCGCGGTCTCGGTCACGCAGACGTTCTCGCGCGTCTCGCCGGCGATCCGGATGCGCACCGCCGGCAGGCCCTCGGCTTCGAGCAGCAGCGTCAACACGTCGCCGGTCGGCCCGCCGGCCAGGTACAGCGCGACGCAGTCGCCCCCGAGGCGGTGAATGGTTCGGGCGACGTTGATCCCGCCGCCGCCGGGGTCGCGCCGCGGCCGTGCGCAGCGCAGCTTGTGCGTATCGACGATGTGCTCGACGGACGTCGCGACATCGACGGCCGGATTCAAGGTAACGGTAACGATATCGGTCATGGTGCGTGATTCGCAGTCGATGGCTGGCGCGGCGATTCGCGGCAACCGCCGCGTGCCGGCCGTGGCTCCACCTTACGTTCGACGCCGGTCGCGGCGTTGACCGCCGTCAAGCGATGTCGCGAAGGTGCCCGGTTGCGCTCGATCAACGACACGTTCGGGCAGGCTCTTACAGTGAATCATTCATCGTTGCCGAGCCCCGCCATGGATGAGCAGCCGCTTTGCACCACCGTGTTCACCGAACGCTATGCGCAACCCGGCGAAACGTCTCGCGCGGCCGTCTTCCATCGCGTCGCCCGTGCGCTGTCGCTCGCCGAGCCGGCCGAGCGCCGTGCGCAGGTGGAGCGTGCGTTCTTCGTGAACCTGCAGCGTGGCGCGATCGGCGCGGGCCGCATCCTCGCGAATGCCGGCGCGGACAACGGCGGCACGATGATCAATTGCTTCGTCCATCCGCTCGCGATTCCGGTCGACACCCCCGTGCAGGCCGTCGACACGGCGCTCGCGCAGGCGCTCGACGATGCACGGGTCACGCTGCTGATGGGCGGCGGAATCGGCTATGACTTCTCGCCGGTGCCGCCCGCCGACGCTTACGAACGGCACCTGTCATCCGGACGCGGCGCTTGCGCGGCGATCGACCGCTTCGACGCGATGTGCCGGGCGCTGCCGTTTACCGGCCCGCGCCGGGGCGCACAAATGGGCGTGCTGCGCTGCGATCATCCGGACCTCGTCGCGTTCGTCGCGGCGAAGCGCGGGCGCTCGCGCTGGCCGACGTTCAACCTGTCGGTCGGCGTCACGGACGCGTTCATGGAGGCGGTCCGGCACGACCTGCCGTGGGCGCTCGTTCATCATGCGCCGCCCGGCTCCGCTTCCGCCGCAACGCCCCGGCGGCCGGACGGACGTTACCTTTACGCGACGGTGCCGGCCCGCACGCTCTGGCACGAGATCGTCAACGCCGCGCGCGACAGCGCCGAACCCGGCCTGCTGTTCCTCGACACGATCCGCGACGCGAATCCGCTGCGCGAACACGAGCGAATCGACGCGACGAACCCGTGTGGCGAACAACCGCTGCCGCCGTACGGCAGCTGCGTGCTCGGGCCGATCGACCTGTCGCGGTTCGTTCTTTACCCGTTCGGCGTCGACGGGAAGCCGCGCTTCGATTTCGCGGCGCTCGCCGACGCGGTGCGCATCCAGGTCCGCATGCTCGACAACGTGCTCGACCTGACCGCGTGGCCGCTCGCCGCGCACGAGCACGAGGCGCGGCGGACACGGCGCATCGGGGTCGGCGTGACCGGGCTGGCCGACGCGCTGACGATGCTGCGGCTGCGCTACGACAGCGCGGAAGCACGCACGCTCGCACGCGGGATCGTGCTGACGATGCGCGAGCATGCGTTTGCCGCATCGGCCGCGCTTGCCGCCGAGCGCGGCGTGTTTCCGGCCTACGACCCGGCCGCCTATCTGACCGGCCCCGCGTCTCGCACGCTGTTGCCGCTGAAGGTGCATCACGCGATCGCGCGGCACGGGCTGCGCAACAGCCATCTGCTGTCGTTCGCACCGGCCGGCAGCGTGAGCCTCGCGTTCTGCGACAACTGTTCGAACGGGATCGAGCCGGCCGTCGGCTGGACGCAGCGTCGCATGGTCCGCACCGCCGACGGGCAGGTCCGGCCGTTTCGGGCGGAGAATCACGCTTACCGGCTGTTCCGCGCGCTGCATGGCGAGACCGTCAAGCTGCCGGGCTATTTCGTCACGGCCGCGGAAATCGCGCCGGCGGATCATGTCGCGATGCTTGCGGCGCTGCAGCCGTGCGTCGACGCCGGCATCTCGAAGACCGTGACGATGCCCGGCCAGTGTTCGCTCGCGGCGGTCGACGCGTTGTTCTTCCAGGCGTGGCGCGACGGGCTCAAGGGCATCACGGTTTTTCGGCCGGATCCGCGGCTCGCGTCGGTCGTGACCGATGACGCGGCGCGCGCGCGGCGCGACGGCCCGGTCTGCATCGGCTGTTGAACGATGCGATGGGCGACGGCTGGCGGCCGGCGCGATCGCGCCGGTCGTTGCTTCTGGCGTCGTTTCTTCAGGCGGAGACGCCCGTGGCCGTTTCCGAGTCGGCTTCCGCCGGCCGGGGTGTGTCGCCGGCATCGTCCGGCGGCGCGATGAGCGCCACCAGCATGTCGTGATCGATCGATTCGTGTTGCAGCAAGCTGCACGCGATCCGTTCAAGCGCATCGCGGTGCGCGCCGAGCGTCGCCGTGACCCGCGCATGCGCATCCTCGAGCAGCGCGCGCACCTCTTCGTCGATCAACTGCGCCGTGTGCTCGCTGCAGTGACCGTCGCCCGGCGTCCACACACCTGGCGCCCCGCCCTGGCGTGCACCGTCGTCGAGCGTCGCGAGGCCGACCTTCTCGCTCATCCCGTACTGCATCACCATGTGGCGCGCCAGCGCGGTCGCGCGTTCGAGATCGTTCTGCGCGCCCGTCGACACGTCGCCGAACGCGATTTCCTCGGCCACCCGCCCGCCGAGCAACACGTCGAGCCGGTCGAGCAATTCGCTCCTGCGCAGCACGTAGCGATCCTCGGTCGGCACCTGCTGCGTGTAACCGAGCGCCGCGATTCCGCGCGGGATGATCGACACCTTCTTCACGGGGTCGCAGTGCGCGCGGCTTTGCGCGACGAGCGCGTGACCCGATTCGTGGTAAGCGATGGTCCGCTTTTCCTGTTCGTTCATCACGCGGCTCTTGCGCTCCATGCCGGTCATCGCGCGATCGATGGCTTCGTCGAAATCGGCCATCCCGATCGCGGGCTTGCCCAGTTCGGCCGCATGCAACGCGGCTTCGTTGACGACGTTCGCGAGATCGGCGCCGACGAAGCCCGGCGTGCGCTGCGCCAGCTCGGCCAGATCGACTTCCGGCGCGAGCTTCACGCGCTTCGTATGCACGGCCAGGATCTGCTTGCGTCCGGTCAGGTCCGGCCGGTCGATCGCGATGTGACGGTCGAAACGCCCGGGGCGCAGCAGCGCGGGATCCAGGATCTCCGGCCGGTTGGTCGCGGCCATGATGATGACGCCCGAATTGGCCTGAAAGCCGTCCATCTCGACGAGCAACTGGTTGAGCGTCTGCTCGCGCTCGTCGTTGCCCGACATCAGGCCGACGCCGCGCGCCTTGCCGAGCGCATCGAGTTCGTCGATGAACACGATGCACGGCGCGCTCTGCTGCGCCTGCTCGAAGAGATCGCGCACACGCGCCGCGCCGACGCCGACGAACATCTCGACAAACGCCGAGCCGCTGATCGTGAAGAACGGCACCGCGGCCTCGCCGGCGACCGCACGCGCCAGCAGCGTCTTGCCGGTGCCGGGCGCACCGACGATCAGCACGCCCTTCGGGATCTTGCCGCCGAGCCGCTGGTAGCGTTCGGGGTTGCGCAGGAACGCGACGATCTGCTGCAACTCGGCCTTCGCCTCGTCGATGCCCGCGATATCGTCGAACGTGATGCCGGTTTCCTTCTGCATGTACACGCGGGCGCGGCTTTTGCCCATGCCGCTCAGGTCCCGCATCCCGCCCGGCCGTCGCATCATGAAACTCCAGATCACGACGAAGCCGATCAACGGGAAGATCCAGGACGCGAGCGTCCCGATCCAGCCCGTATCCGTCGCGCCGCGGTAGCGAATTCCGGCGGCCGTCAGCGCGGCGACCAGGCCTTCGTCGCTCACCCGGTTCGTCGTGAAGCGCCACGGCGGGCCGATCTCCTTCACCTCGGCCGCGTCGGACGCGGGCAGCGCGGCGCCGGCCTGCGGCATGCGCAGCGTGCCCGAGATCGACGTTTGGCCGATCTCGAGATCGTCGACGAGCCGTGCGTCCACCAGGTGGTGAAAATCGCTGTAGGAAATCGACGTCGCCGCCGGCTGGCGCGCCAGCAGTTGAACCGCGACCAGCACGGCGAACGCGATCGGGATCAGCAACCCGGAGTAGTCGAATGATTTTTTCATGGGATCGAACCTGCCCGGCGGACCGCCGCCGCTCACGCGTCGTCGCGCTTCCAGTGCGCTCGCAGCACGTCCTCGCCGTCGCGATAGTTGATCGCGAGATCGCCGTGGTGTGCATGCAGCAACGCTTCGCCGAGGCGACGGACCATATGCACGCCCGTCGTTCGAACGATCAGCGAATCGGCGGATTTCTCGATGTCCATGATGCGTTCGAGCGCGTGCTCGCTCGTCTCCAGATCGGCCTGACGCTCGAGCAGCTCGAGAATCGTCGAGCGGTGCGCGCGCAGATACTCGCCGCGCAACACCAGCTCGCCCGCTGGCACGTTTTCCCGCATGCGCTTGCAGGCTGGGCATTCGAGCTGGCGCCGGTCGAGCGCGGTCGCGGACCAGGTCCAGCGGCCCGCTTCGCAGACCGCGCCGCAGCCTTCGCAGATGCGGTCGCCCGTCGGCCGCTTCGGATCACGGTAACTGTCTTTCGTATGCGGCTGCATGCGCTTGTCGCGGCGCAGATGGTTTCGGCCGGGGCCGGTATGCGGACGGTTCATCGCTGTTTCTCCTGGTAGTAGACAGCACGTGCAAGCCGGTCAGGCAACGGTCAGCCGGTCGACGACCTGCCTGACGCCCCTCACCGACCCCGCCGCGCCGCATGCGGCGCGCCGTTCGGCCAGCGACGCGACCGTGCCCGTCAGCGTGACGATGCCGTCGGTGGCGTCGATCGAGATTCCCGCGGTTTCGCGCTGCGCGCGGCGCGCAAGCGCCTCGGCGATCCGGGCGCCGACGTCCGGCACCGTATGGTCGGCGCGCACCCGGATGCGGTTCGCCACGCCGACGACGCCGATCATCCGGCTCACCATCGCTTCCGCCGCGCGGCTCTGATACGCATGATCGACTTCGCCGTCGAGCGTCACGCAGCCGTGATCGACCTCGACGCCGATCTTGTGATCGCGCAACGCCTCCTGCCATCCGAGCGCGAACGTGATCGCGATCGCCAGTTCCTGGTCCGCGCACGCGTTCTCCGGCGGCGCGACATTCAGTTCGAGCACCAGCGCGCGCGCATCGGCGACGTGGAGTGCCGTTTTCTGCGCCTCGAGCTTCTGGGCCCAGCTGTCGACCGTGCCGCGCAACGTCACGATCCGGTCGCGGACCTCGACGTCGATCCGGCGCGCATCGATCGCCGGATTCCAGAACAACGCCTGCTCGACATCCTGCTTGAGTACTGCATCGGACTTCATGTCGGTCTCCCGTCGGCCCGTGCCGGCCGCAAAGCTGGCGAGCGATGCGTGCGGCACCCAGTTCAGCATCGCGCACGGCCGCGCCGGCGGCTTGACGAGGATCAATCAAAGGCGGGCCGGCGATGGCCGATTTTGTCTGTTGACGCAGATCAACCGTGCGACCACGCGCGACGCGATCATGAATCGGCAGACGTCGTGAAAACCGCGGCAACCGCGACGTTTCGCATTCGTACGACCGTCGACGTCCACCGCTTTCCGGGAGACCGTCATGATCCAGAAGCAGTACCGCATCGTGCTCGCGACGCTCAGCGTGTTCATCGCGATTGCGTCGCTGGTCGGCATCGTTCACGGGATGCTGTTCGACGAGGAGGTGTTCAGGTACTCGATCGTCACGTTGATCTCCAGCATCCTCGCGTTCGTCGTGCTGCTCAATCCCGGGCCGGGCGACCGGCCGTGACGGGCCTTGCGTGGTTCGGTCCGGCACGCCGTCACGAGCCCGGCCGAGGCACGCTGCGACACGCGCGTCAAGCGAGGGGCCGCTCGAAACGCATTCCCGCCCGAGTGATACAGATCAAGGGGAAACCCTGTAATCGTCGGATATAAGTGAATCCGAAGCGGCGACGCCTGGCGGGCGGCGCCATCCCGTATTCCCGCATTTCCGTATTCGACGAGGCATCCCATGCGCGCTGCCGCGCCTCCCGTTCGCTTTCATCCTGCCGTCGTGCGGCGCATGCGTGCCGTCGCGCTCGCGGCGGGCATGGTGCTGCTGTCGGGCTGCCTGTCGCTTGCGCCGCCGGACGAGCGTCCCGCCGCACCGATTCCCGCATCCTTTCCGGATCCCTCCGCCGACGCGACACCGGCGGCACCCGTGCCCGAGTGGCAGGCCTACTTCGTCGACGCACGCCTGCGCGCGTTGATCGGGCAGGCGCTCGCCAACAACCGGGATCTGCGCGCGGCGGTGGCACGCGTCGAGCAGGCGCGCGCGGTCTACGGCATCCGCAGCGCGGATCAATGGCCGACGATCGGTGCGGGCGCCGCGTATGCGCGGTTTCGCACGCCGGGCGGTTTCCTCACTCCGACGCCCGTCATCGGCCAGATTTACGAAGTGCAGCTGGCCGAGACGCAATGGGAGATCGATTTCTGGGGCCGCGTGCGCAACCTGAAAGCGGCGGCGCTCCAGCGCTACCTCGCGAGCGACGCGGCGCGGCAGGCGGTGACGTTGAGTGTCGTCACCGGCGTAGCCGATGCCTATCTGACCCTGTGCGAGATCGACGAACGCATCGCGCTGACCCGCGCGACGATCGACACACGCCGCGAATCGCTGCGGATTTTCCGGCTTCGTCACGCGGCCGGCGCGATCTCGCGCCTCGACCTGACGCAATCGGAAATCCTGCTCCAGCAGGCGGAATCGCTCGGCGTCCAGTTGCAGCAAGCCCGCTCGACGGCGGCCGATGCGCTGGCGTTGCTCGTCGGTGCGCCGCCGGCGCTGGCCGCCACGCCGCTCGCGCTCGACGACGGCGCGGTGCTGCCGTCGCTCGCCCCCGGCCTGCCTTCGTCGCTGCTGACCCGGCGTCCGGACGTGATCGCGGCGGAGCATGAGCTGCAGGCGACCCGCGCGAACATCGGCGCGGCGCGCGCGGCATTCTTCCCGCGCATCGCATTGACGAGCGCGATCGGCTCGGGCAGCACCGCGCTGCATGACCTGCTGTCGTCCGGCACGGGCGTGTGGTCGGTGATTCCCAACGTCACGCTGCCGCTCGTCGACGGCGGCCGCAACCGGTCGAATCTCGCGCTCTCGCATGCGCAACGCGACGAGGCGCTCGCGCAGTACGAGAAGACGCTGCAGCGCGCGTTCCGCGACGTGTCCGATGCGCTCGCGGCGCGCCACTGGCTCGCCGACCAGGTCGCCATCGAGCGCGCCACGCTGGCGTCGCAGGCCGAGCGGGCACGCCTCGCGAAGCTGCGCTACGACAGCGGGGCAACCCGCTTCCTCGAAGTGCTCGATGCGCAACGGGACCTGATGAACGCCGAGCAGCAATTGGTCATGACACGTCGTGCGCTGCTGTCGAGCCGCGTCGCGCTGTACGGCGCGCTCGGCGGCGGCGTGATCGACACCGGCAAGACTGCCGCGGCAACGGCTCCCCTTTCGACAGACTCGGACAACACACCATGAAAACCATCCCGCGCCCTCTTCTGATCGGTGTCGGTGCGGCCGTGCTCGCGATCGGCCTCGCGTACTACGGGTGGACGCGCTGGCGCGACGGCCAGGCGGATGCGGGGCTCGTCAGCGGCAACGGCCGCATCGAGGCGACCGAAATCGACGTCGCGACCAAGCTGCCGGGGCGCGTGACCGCCATGCTCGTCGACGAAGGCGACTTCGTGACGGCCGGCCAGCCGCTCGCACGCATGGACGTCGTCGTCCTGCAGGCGCAGCTCGACGAGGCACAGGCGCGGGAGCAACAGGCGGTGAACACCGCGGCGAGCATCGACGCGCAGGTCGCGCAGCGCCGCAGCGACAAGGCGGCGGCCGCGGCCGTCGTCGTGCAACGGGAAAGCGAGCTGGACGCGGCCACGCGGCGGCTCGCGCGGTCCGAAACGCTGTCGCGCGACGGTGCGTCGTCGATGCAGGAGTTGGACGACGATCGCGCGCGCGCCGGCAGCCTGCGCGCGACCGTGAATGCCGCGCGCGCCCAGGTGGAAGCGGCCCAGGCCGCCGTCGACGCAACGCGGGCCCAGCTCGTCGCGGCGCGCTCGGCCGTGACGGCCGCGCAGGCGACCGTGGCGCGCGTGCGGGCCGACATCTCGGACAGCGAACTGACGTCGCCGCGCGACGGGCGCGTCCAGTACCGGATTGCCGAATCGGGCGAAGTCCTGCCGGCGGGCGGCAAGGTGCTCAACGTCGTCGACCTGTCCGATGTCTACATGACGTTCTTCCTGCCCGAAGCGGTCGTCGGCCGGGTGCCGCTCGGCGCCGACGTGCGGATCGTGCTCGATGCGGCACCGGAATACGTGATTCCCGCACGCGTGTCGTATGTGTCGAGCACCGCGCAGTTCACGCCGAAGACGGTCGAGACGGCCACCGAGCGGCAGAAGCTGATGTTCCGGGTCAAGGCGCGCATCGATCGAGATCTGTTACAGCGCCACCTGAAACTCGTGAAGACCGGCTTGCCGGGCGTCGCCTGGCTGAAGACCGACCCGCACGCGGCCTGGCCGGATCGCCTCGCGATCAGGGTGCCGCAATGAATGCGACGACGCCCGTCGAGACCGATGCCGGATCGATCGACGGTTCGCCGGTGTCGGGCGATCCGCGCATGGTCGCCCGGCTGTCGGGCGTCTCGCTGCGCTACGGCAACAAGTACGCGCTCGACGACGTGACCCTCGACATCCCCGCCGGCCGCATGATCGGGCTGATCGGGCCGGACGGCGTTGGCAAGTCGAGCCTGCTCGCGCTCGTGTCCGGCGCGCGCGCGATCCAGCAGGGCCGCGTATGGACGCTCGACGGCGACCTGTCGTCGCGTCGCCATCGCGCGCGCGTATGCCGGCGCATCGCCTACATGCCGCAAGGCCTCGGCCGGAACCTGTACGCGACGCTGTCGGTCGAGGAAAACCTGCAGTTCTTCGCGAGACTGTTCGGCCACGATGCTGCGGAGCGCCGCCGCCGGATCGACGCGCTGACGCACAGCACCGGCCTGCAGCCGTTCCTGGATCGCCCGGCCGGCAAGCTGTCCGGCGGCATGAAGCAGAAGCTCGGCCTGTGCTGCGCGCTGATCCACGACCCCGACCTGCTGATCCTGGACGAACCGACGACCGGCGTCGATCCGCTGTCGCGCGCGCAGTTCTGGGACCTGATCGGACGCATTCGCGCCGCCCGCCCGGCGATGAGCGTGCTGGTCGCCACCGCGTACATGGACGAGGCCCGGCGATTCGACCGGCTGATCGCGATGGACGCGGGCCGCGTGCTGGCGACCGGCAGCCCCGGCGAGCTGCTCGAACGCACCGGTTGCGCCACGCTGGAAGCGGCGTTCATCTCGTTGCTGCCGGAGGCCCGCCGGCGCGGACACCAGCCGGTCGTGATCGCACCGTTCCAGCCCGATCCGGCGGCCGGCTACGCGATCGAGGCCGACGCGCTGACGATGCGGTTCGGCGATTTCGTCGCGGTCGACCACGTGAGCCTGCAGATCCGACGTGGCGAGATCTTCGGCTTTCTCGGCTCCAACGGCTGCGGCAAGTCGACGACCATGAAGATGCTCACCGGCCTGCTGCCCGCGTCGGAAGGCACGGCGACGCTGTTCGGCCGGCCGATCGCCGCGAACGACATCGACACGCGCAGACGCGTCGGCTACATGTCGCAAGGGTTTTCGCTCTACGGCGAACTGACCGTCCGGCAGAACCTCGTGCTGCACGCGCGCCTGTTCGGCGTACCGGAACCGGATGTGCCCGCACGCGCGACCGAAATGGTCGAGCGCTTCGGGCTCGCGGACGCCCTCGACGCGCTGCCCGAGCGCCTGCCGCTCGGCATGCGGCAGCGGCTGTCCCTCGCGGTGGCGATGGTGCACAAGCCCGAGCTGCTGATCCTGGACGAGCCGACCTCGGGCGTGGACCCGGTCGCGCGCGACGACTTCTGGCGGTTGATGATCGAGCTCGCGCGCAACGATCGCGTCACCATCTTCATTTCGACGCACTTCATGAACGAGGCAGCGCGGTGCGACCGCATCTCGCTGATGCATGCGGGCCGTGTGCTCGCGAGCGCCGCGCCCGAGGAACTGGTGCGCCTGCGCGGTGCGGCCACGCTCGAGGACGCGTTCATCGGCTACCTGACCGACGCGCAGAAAGCGGACGACGCGGGCGATACGGACGACGCGACGGCTGATGCCCCTTCCGACGCCGGCTGGCTCGCCGCGCCGAGCGCTGCGGCCGGCGCCGGCCATGCGGCCGCATGGTTCAGCCCGGCGCGCGCCGGCAGCTATCTGTGGCGCGAAGTGCTGGAACTGCGACGCGACCCGTTGCGCGCGACGCTGGCGCTGTTCGGCTCGCTCGTGCTGATGTGCGTGATCAGCATCGGGATCAGCCTCGACGTCGACAACCTGACGTTCGCGGTGCTCGATCGCGATCAGTCGATCCTGAGCCAGGACTATGCGCAGAATCTCGCCGGTTCCCGCTATTTCGTGCCGCGCGCGCCGCTCGCGGACGACCGCGACATCGAGCGCCGCATGCGCAACGGCCAGCTGTCGCTCGCGCTCGAGATCCCGCCCGGTTTCGCGCGCGACGTGGCGCGCGGCCGGCGCGTGGAGATCGGCGCATGGGTCGACGGCGCGATGCCGATGCGCGCGGAGACGATCCGCGGCTACGTGGCCGGCATGCACGAAAACTGGCTGCGCGACCAGGCGAAGCGCCGGCTCGGCGTGTCGCTCGTCCCGGCCGTGGACATCGCGATCCGCTATCGCTACAACCCCGACGTCAAGAGTCTGCCGGCGATGATTCCGGCGATCATGCCGATGCTGCTGCTGATGCTGCCCGCGATGCTGACGGCGCTCGCCGTCGTGCGGGAACGCGAGCTCGGGTCGATCGTCAACCTGTACGTGACGCCCGTCACGCGGGCCGAATTCCTGCTCGGCAAGCAGGCGCCATATGTCATGCTGGCGATGCTGAACTTCCTGCTGATGGTCGTGCTGGCCGACGTCGTGTTCGGCGTGCGGATCAAGGGCAGTTTCGCGACGCTGGCGGCCGCGGTGCTGATATTCAATGTCGTGGCCACCGGCATCGGGCTGTTCGCGTCGACGTTTACCCGCAGCCAGATCGCCGCGATCTTCATGACGATCGTCGGCACGCTGATTCCCGTCGTGCAGTTCTCGGGCCTGCTCACGCCGCTGTCGTCGCTCGAGGGCAGCGGCAAGTGGGTCGGCACCGTCTATCCGGCCACCTACATGCTCGCGATCAGCCGCGGCGTCTACAACAAGGCGCTCGGACCGGCCGACCTGTCGTCGCAGTTCTGGCCGATGCTCGCGGCCGTGCCGGTCATCCTGGTCATGACCGGCGTGCTGCTGCGCAAGCAGGAGCGCTGACCATGTCGCGCCTGCTCGTCATTTTCCGGCTCGGGGTCAAGGAACTGTGGAGCCTCGCTCGCGACCCGATCCTGCTCGCGCTCATCGTCTATACGTTCAGCGCGTCGATCTACGTCGCCGCCACCGCCCGCCCGGAAACGCTGCACAAGGTGCCGATCGCGATCGTCGACGAGGATGCGTCGCCGCTGTCGGCGCGCATCGCGGCGGCGTTCTTCCCGCCGCAGTTCGCGCCGCCGCCGATCGTCGACGCCGGCGCGGCCGATCGCGGGCTGGACGACGGCGACTACACGTTCTCGCTCGACATTCCGCCCGATTTCCAGCGTGACGTGCTCGCCGGCCGCCACGCGACGGTCCAGCTCAACGTCGACGCGACCCGCATGACGCAGGCGTTCACCGGCGGCGGTTACGTCCAGCAGATCGTGGCGGGCGAGATCGATGCCTTCGTGCGGCGCCATCGCGGCACGTCCTTGCCGCCCGTCGATCTCGCGATGCGGATGCGCTTCAACCCGAATCTCGACGAAGTCTGGTTCGGCGCGCTGATGGAGCTGATCAACAACGTGACGATGCTGTCGATGATCCTCACCGGGGCCGCGCTGATTCGCGAGCGCGAGCACGGCACGATCGAGCATCTGCTCGTCATGCCGGTGACCGCGGCGGAAATCATGCTCGCGAAGGTCTGGTCGATGGGGCTCGTCGTCGCGGCGGCGGCCGTCGCGTCGCTGACGTTCGTCGTGGGCGGCGCGCTGCACGTGCCGATTCCCGGGTCCGTGCCGCTGTTCGTGGCCGGCATGGCGTTGCATCTGTTCGCGACGACGTCGATGGGGATCTTTCTCGCGACGCTGGTGCGCAGCATGCCGCAGTTCGGCATGCTGCTCGTCCTCGTGCTGCTGCCGCTGCAACTGCTGTCGGGCGGGCTGACGCCGCGTGAAAGCATGCCGCCCGTCGTCCAGGACATCATGCTGGCCGCGCCGACCACCCATTTCGTCGAACTCGCGCAGCGCATCCTGTATCGCGGCGCCGGGCTCGACGCGGTGTGGGCCCAGTTCGCCGCGCTGTTCGCGATCGGCTGCGTGCTGTTCCTGCTGTCGCTGACGCGATTCCGCAAGACGATTGGTCAGATGACTTGATCGGCGCGTCGCGCCCGTGACGCCGGAATTTGTCCGTTGATACAGATCAATCGTGCCGGAGCGCGGCACGCGATCATGGCGCCATGTCTTGCGCAACCAGCGGCAGCGACGTCGACGGCAATGCCGTCCACGGCGGCCGCTTCCCGGGAGAACGTCATGATGGGTCTGCCATACCGAAGCGCGCTTGCGACGCTCTGCGTGTTCATTGCGCTCGCCTCGCTGCTGGGCGTCGTGCACGCGATGCTGATCGACGCGCCGGTCGTTCCATACGCGATCATCGCGCTGGTTTCAGGCATCGTCGCGTTCGTCGCGCAACTGGATCCGGCGGCGTCCCGGCGATAGCGGCACGGACCGGGCGCGCTGGATTCGCGATCATGAACGGCATTCTGCGTCTCGCGTTCAAGCTGCTCGTCAACGACAGCGCGAAATTCACCGCGCTGACCGTCGGCATCACGTTCTCGGTGCTGCTGATGATCGAGATGACGTCGCTGTTCGCCGGCATCCTGAACAAGTCGTCGGCGTCGGTCATCAATATCGGCGCGAAGGTCTGGGTGATGGACCCGGCCGTGAAGACGATCGCGAACAGCATCGGCATGCCCGACTACGTGCTCGACGCCGTGCGCAGCATCGACGGCGTCAAGTATGCGGTGCCGCTCTATTCCGGCGGCGCGCTCGTCAAGCTGCGCTCCGGCACGTACCAGGCCGTGACGGTCGTCGGCCTCGACGACGCCAGCCTGCTCGGCCGCCCGACGATGCTGCAGGGCCGCATCGAGGACATTTACGCGGAAAACGGCTTCATCGCGATTCAGGATCCCGAGTTTCGCAAGCTCGAGAATCCGTCCGTCGGCACCGATTTCGAGTTGAACGATCATCGCGGCGTGATCGTCGGCATCGCGAAGGTCGCCGCGAGCGGCCTGTTCGGCACGCCGACGCTTTACACCACCTACGCCCGCGCGATCCGCTACATTCCGTCGCCGCGCTTCACGACCTCGTACATCCTAGTCGAGCCGAAGTCGGATGCGGACGTCGCCCACATCAAGGCCGTCGTGCAATCGCTCGGCTATCGGGCGTACACGCGCGACGAATTCATCGCGCAGATCTCGCGTTTTTACAAGTACGAGACGGGGCTCGGCACCAACATCATGCTGATGACGATCATCAGCTTCATCATCGGCCTGTCGATTTCCGGGCAGACGTTCTACGCGTTCATCCTCGAAAACCTGGATAAATTCGGCGCGCTGAAGGCGATCGGCGCAAAAAGCCGCGAGCTGGTCGCGATGATTTTGTTCCAGGCCACGTTCACCGCGCTGACCGGCTACGGCATCGGCGTCGGGCTGTGCGTGCTGATGATCAGTCTCGCGAAACTGCGGATTCCCGACTATGCGGCGCTCGTTACGTACGGCAACCTGTTGCTCGCGTTCGGGATGGTGGTCGTGATCGCGACGATCTCGAGCTATCTCGGCGTGCGGCGCGTGCTGCGCATCGAGCCGTTCGACATCTTCCGGGGCTGACGATGGCCGGCATCGCGATCGACGCGCGCGGCGTCAGCAAGTGGTTCGGCGAAGGCGATGCGCGCACGCAGGCATTGCGCGACGTGTCGATGCAGGCGAACTTCGGCGAGATGCTGCTGATCGTCGGGCCGTCCGGCAGCGGCAAGACGACGCTGCTCAGCGTGATCTCCGGCATCCTGCGGCCGGACGGCGGTTCGGTGTCGATCGACGGTGTCGACCTGTGGGCGCAGCCGAACGACGCGATCGCCGATTTCCGGCTGAACCGGATCGGCTTCGTGTTCCAGGACTACCACCTGTTCCCGCGGCTCACGACCGCCGAGAACGTCGCGATCCCGCTGATCCTGAGGCGCCGGCCGTGGGACGACGCGATCAAGGAAGCGCACGCGTATCTGGACGTGGTCGGGCTCGCGAACCGCGCGCAATTGCCGCCCGTGAAGCTGTCCGGCGGCGAACAGCAGCGCGTCGCGATCGCGCGCGCGATCGTCAGCCAGCCCGACCTGCTGATCCTCGACGAACCGACCGCGTCGCTCGACGGCGACACGGGCCGCATGATCATCGACTTCGTCAAGCACAAGGTGCTCAACGACACGCGCTGCATCGTGATCGTCACGCACGACGCGCGGATCTTCGAGTACGCGGATCGCGTCCTGCGGATGGAAGACGGCAAGCTGAACGGTATCGAGCGCGGAGGTGCACGATGAAACACCGGCTCGTGTTCGTGGCGGCCCTGCTCGGCTTCCTGGCAAGCGTCGTCGCCGCGTGGGTCTACAGCCGCCAGGAGCCGCCGCAGCCGCCGGTATTCAAGCCGGCAGCCAATCCGTACGCACGCGGCGTCTATGCGAACGGCATCGTCGAGAGCGAGCAGCCGGCCGGCGCGAACGTGAACGTCTATCCGGACGTCTCCGGCGCCGTGACGCGCATCCTCGTGCACGACGGCGATCCGGTGAAGGCCGGCGACGCGCTGCTGACGATCGACGACTCGGTGCAACGCGCGACCGCCGCCCAGCTCGCGGCGCAGGCCGACGCGGCAGCCGCGCTGCTCGACGAGCTGAAGGCGCAGCCGCGCCGCGAGGTGCTCGACGTGGCCAGCGCGCAGACCACGGCCGCACAGGCGAGCCTGAAGCTCGCGCAGGATCAGTACGACAAGCAGCGGCACGCGTACGACATCGATCCGAAAGCCGTCAGCCGCGACGCGCTCGACACGGCCGCGAACGCGGTGCGCGTCGCGGCGGCCAACCTGGACGTCGTGACGCGGCAGTATCGTCTGACCAAAGCCGGCGCGTGGAGCTACGACATACGCAACCAGGAAGCGCAGGCCATCGCGCTGCGGCGCGCGGCCGACGCGGCGGCCGCCCTGCTCGCCCGCTACACGCTGCGCGCGCCGGCCGACGGCACCGTTCTGGCGATGAACGCGGCCGTGGGGGCCTACCTGACCTCGCAGGGGCTGTACGACACCTATACGCGCGGCAGCACGCCGGTCGTGGTGCTCGGCACACCGGTCGATCGGTTGCAGGTGCGCTGCTACATCGACGAAATCCTGATCCACCAGCTCCCCGATCTGCATGCGTTGAAGGCGCACATGTTCGTGCGCGGCACGTCGGTCGAGGCCGATCTTCAGTTCGTGCGCGTGCAGCCGTACGTCACGCCGAAGATCGAGCTGTCCGACCAGCGCACCGAGCGCGTCGACGTGCGCGTGCTGCCGGTCATTTTCCGTATCGTGCCGAACAGGAATGTACGGCTGTTTCCCGGGCAGATCGTCGATGTCTACGTCGCAGGCAAATAACGGCGCCCGTTGCGCGCACGCGCTGCGCCGCGGAACCGGCGCGCTGGCCGTCGCCGGGCTGCTCGCCGGATGCACGGTCGGACCGAATTTCGTCCCGCCGCCCGCGCCGCGCGTCGCGCGCTTCGTGCCGCCCGACGATCCGGGCGCGGCGTCCGGCTCCTGGCGCGGCGGTGGCCGGACACAGGCGTTGTCGGCGGACGCGGCGCTCACACGCGACTGGTGGACGCGCTTCGGCAGCCGCGCGATCGACTCGACCGTCGCCGAAGCGCTGACCGGCAGCCCGACGCTCGATCTCGCCGAAGCGACGCTGCGGCGCAGCGAGCACGCGCTGCGGGCCGGCCAGGGCGTCTTCTTTCCGCAGGTGGATGCGCAGGCCGACGCGTTGCGCCAGCGCGCCACGCCGCTGCGCACCGGCCAGGCGGTGCCGGCGTCGATCTTCAACCTGTTCACGCTGTCGGCGACGGTCAGCTACACGCTCGACCTGTGGGGCGGCGAACGGCGCCAGGTCGAAGCGCTCGCGGCCGACGTCGATGCGCAGCGGCAAGCGCTGGCTGGCGCCTATCTGATGCTGACCGCGAACGTTGTCAATACGATGGTCGCGCGCGCAGCCTATCGCGACGAAGCCGCGGCGACCCGCGAAATGATCGGCCTGCTCGACGAGCAGATTCGTCTGACGCGCGCACAGGTGACGGCCGGCGCGGCGGCCTACGTCGCGGTGCTGACGCTGGAAGCGCAGCGGGCGTCGTTCGAGGCGACGCTGCCCGCGCTCGACCAGAAACGCGCGCAGGCCGACGATCTGCTCGCGCTGCTGGCCGGCCGCTACCCGGTCGACTGGCGCACGCCGGACCTGTCGCTCGACGGGATCGAACTGCCCGCCAGCCTGTCCGACACGGCGCCGTCGTCGCTGGTGCGCCGCCGCCCCGACATCCTGCAGGCCGAGGCTCAACTGCACGTGGCCAGCGCGCAGGTCGGCGTCGCGACGGCCGCGCTCTATCCGAACCTCACGCTGTCCGCATCGGGCGGATTCGAAAGCGTCGTCGCCGGCAAGCTGTTCGCGCCGGCCGGCCGCGCATGGAGTGTCGGCGCGGGGCTCACCGCGCCGATCTTTCATGGCGGCACGCTGCTGAACCAGCGGCGCGCCGCGCAGGACGCGTACGACGAAGCCGATGCGACCTATCGCCAGGTCGTCCTGTCGGCGTTCTCGCAGGTGGCCGACACGTTGCGCGCGCTCGCCAACGACGCGGCGGCGCTCGATGCGCAGGCGCGCGCGATGGCCGCGGCCCGTGATGCGCTGAAGCTCACGCAGGCCGGTTACGACGCGGGAATCGCCGGTTACGTCCAGTTGCTGGTCGCCGACGTGCAATACCATCAGACGCGGATTGCATGGCTGCAGACGGTCGCGCAGCGGTTGCAGGACACGGTCGCGTTCTACGTCGCGCTCGGTGGCGGCTGGGGCGACGCGGGCTGACAAGCCGCACCACACGGGCATTCAGCGCCGTTTAGCCCCATTCAGCCCGTCTGCGCCACGACGTCGGGCCGCTGCCACGGCGGCAATTCCGCCCAGCCGAGCGGCCCGTAGACGGTGCCGCCGGCGGCCTCGATCCGTTCGACGAACGTGGCGAGCGTCACCCCGGCCGGCACGGTCAGCGTCAGCGCGTCGACGAAATCTTCGCTGCGCAGCCATGGCGCCGCGCCGTGGTTGATCTGCTGGACGCTCCATGCGTGCCCGTGCCGCCCGGCCTCGGGCGGCAGCAGACCCGGCGCGTCGAACGCGACCCGCAGCAATTGCGCGCGCGAATCGCTGTACGGCGGTTTCGCGGCATTCTGGTACGGCACGTCCGCCCAGCGCTCGCCGCATTGCTCGTCGAGCGGCAGGCAGGTAAACCACGCCCAGGGCGAGCGGACGAAGCACAGCCGGTAAAGGTGCCCGGCGCCATCCAGATTGGCGATCAACGTCATGATGGGTTCATCCCGAAAGGCTCGTGATGCCGATACGCGCGGCGCGCACGGCATGCGCGGATAACGGGATCACGACGCCGCAAGCGCGCACGAAATCACTATCCCGCCGCCGCCGTTGCCCGAGGTTGATCGTCGTCAAACCGCGCGCCGTCCGGGAATCTTGCCCGACCGGCATGGGGATCCCGAAATTCCTGATTTCGGTCAACCGCCGCGCGCACGTTCGGGATGTAATCGACTTACTGTTCCGTCGACTCCCGATGAGGCAATTCATGAAACTGACATTTCTCGGCGCGACCGAAACGGTGACCGGCTCGAAGTATCTGGTCGAGCACGGCAGCCGGCGCGTCCTGGTCGATTGCGGCCTGTTCCAGGGGACCAAGAACCTGCGGCTGCGCAACTGGCGAGCGCTGCCGTTCGCGCCCGACACGCTGGACGCGGTCGTGCTCACGCACGCGCATGTCGATCACACCGGCTATCTTCCGGTGCTGGTGCGCGAAGGCTATCGCGGGCCGGTGTACTGCACGGCGGCCACGGCCGAACTCTGCGACATCATGCTGCGCGACAGCGCGCGGCTGCAGGAGGAGGAAGCCGATTTCGCGAACCGGCACGGCTACTCGAAGCATCATCCGGCGCAACCGCTCTACACGCTGGACGACGCCCAGCGCGCGCTGCGCCTGCTGAAGCCGGTCGCCTTCGACGAATGCACGGCGCTGGGCGGCAGCCTGTCGTTCCGCCTGCTACCGGCCGGGCACATCCTCGGCGCGGCGAGCGTCGTGATGCACTGGGATCACAAGGTGCTCGCGTTCTCGGGCGACCTCGGCCGGTATCACGACCCGATCATGCAGCCGCCGCGCCCGCCCGCGCATGCGGACTATCTGGTCGTGGAATCGACATACGGCGACCGGCTGCATCCGGCGTCGGATCCCGAAGCCGAACTGGCCGCAATGTTCGACAAGACCTTCGCGCGCGGCGGTGTCGTCGTGATGCCCTGCTTCACCGTCGGCCGCGCGCAGGAAATCCTGCATTACATCGCGCGGCTGAAGGCGTCCGGCCGCATGGCGCGCGTCCCGGTGTTCCTCGACAGCCCGATGGCAACCGACGTGACGGAGATCTATCGTCACCATATCCTCGAGCACCGCCTGACCGTCTCGGAGGCGAACGCGCTCGGCCACGCGGCGACGATGATCCGGTCGGTGGACCAGTCGAAGGCTATTGCCGACCACCACGGCCCGATGGTCATCATCGCCGGCAGCGGCATGGCGACGGGCGGGCGCGTGCTGCATCACCTGACCCGCTATGCGCCGGATGCGCGCAACACGATCGCGCTGGTCGGCTACCAGGCCGCCGGCACGCGCGGGGCGGCACTGGCCGCGCACGAGCCGACGGTGAAGATTCACGGCGAGTACGTCCGCGTGCGCGCTCAGGTCGAGATGATCACGACGCTGTCGGCCCATGGCGACTACGAAGAGATTCTGAAGTGGCTCGGCACGATGCAGTGCGCGCCCGTGCGGACGTTCGTCACGCATGGCGAACCCGCTGCCGCGGATGCGATGCGCCGGCGCATCGCGGAGACCCTGCACTGGCGGTGCGAGGTGCCGACCTACGAGCAGTGCGTCGATCTGGACGAGGTTGAATCGAACGACACGCAGGAACCCGCCGCGCTGTCGTCCTGATTGACGGCGAATCGCGGGCGAAACGCCCGCCGCGCGTGACGGGAGGCGAAGGCTCCCGATTCCCGTCACACGCGGCCCGGCAATCAGCCGACTTCGATGATGACCTTCAACGCGTTGGTCTGCGCAGCGCGCCCGAACGTGTCGTACGCGCGTTCCACGTCGTCGAGCGAGAACCGGTGCGTGATCAGGCGTGCCGGATCGAGGCGCCCGGCGCCCACGGTTTTCAGCAGCATCGGCGTGCTGACCGTGTCGACGAGCCGCGTCGTGATCGAGATGTTGCGATCCCACAGCTTCTCGAGGTGCAGGTCGGCCTTGACACCGTGCACGCCGACGTTCGCGACGACCCCGCCGGGCGCCACGAGCGACGTGCACATTTCGAACGTCGCCGGAATGCCGACCGCTTCGATAGCGCAATCCACGCCCACGCCGTCGGTCAGCTTCATGACTTCCGCCACCGGGTCGCTATCGCGACCGTCGAAGCAGTCGGTCGCGCCGAAGCGCCGCGCGACCTCCAGCCGGTTGCTGTCCGGATCGATCATGATGATCCGCGCGGGCGAATAGAACTGCGCGGTCAGCAACGCTGCGAGCCCGATCGGCCCCGCGCCGACGATCGCGACCGAGCAGCCCGGCTGCACCTTGCCGTTCAGCACGCCGCATTCGAATCCGGTCGGCAGGATGTCGGACAGCATCACGAGCGCATCCTCGTCCGCGCCGGCCGGAATCCGGTACAGGCTGGTCGGCGCATGCGGGATGCGCACGAACTCGGCCTGCGTGCCGTCGATCCGGTTACCGAGGATCCAGCCGCCGGTCGTGCAATGCGAATACAGTCCGCGGCGGCAGTATTCGCAGCGGCCGCACGACGAGATGCACGAAATCAGCACGTGATCGCCCGGCTTCAGCGAATCGACCGCCGCGCCGACCTGCTCGACGATACCCACGCCTTCATGGCCCAGAATGCGGCCCGGTTCGCACGTCGGCACGTCGCCCTTGAGGATGTGCAGATCGGTGCCGCAGATCGTCGTGCGCGTCACGCGGACGATCGCGTCGGTGGGCGACTGCAATTCCGGTTTGGGTCGCCGTTCGAGCGCCTTGCGCCCGGGGCCGTGGTAAACGAGTGCTTTCATCGCGATTCCTCCATCGAAAGGGGGGCCTGTTCAGGCATCGGGGCGGTGTCATGCCGGACCTGCGCCAGCAACACCGCGAGCGCACAGGAGGCGACGCGGACGGCGACGCCGTCGGCGCGGCTCGTCAGCACGATCGGCACGCGCGCGCCCACGACGACGCCCGCGTTCGCGGCACCGCCCAGGTATTCGAGCTGTTTCGCGAGCATGTTGCCCGCTTCGATATCGGGCACGACCAGGATGTCGGCACGGCCGGCAACCGGAGAATCGATCCCTTTTTCGCGCGCGGCCCGCTGCGATATCGCGTTGTCGAACGCGAGCGGGCCGTCGACGATCGCCCCCGTGATCTGCCCGCGCTCGGCCATCTTCGCCAGGGCCGCCGCGTCGAGCGTCGAACGCATCGCCGGATTGACGGTCTCGACCGCGCACAGCACGGCCACGCGCGGGCAGGCAACGCCCAGCGCATGCGCGACGTCGATCGCGTTCTGCGTGATGGCCGCCTTTTGCGCGAGATCCGGCGCGATATTGACGGCCGCGTCGGTGAGCAGGAACGGGCGCGGATAGGCGGGCGCCTCGATCAGGAAACAGTGAGACATGCGCTTGTCCGTGCGCAGGCCCGATTCCGCGGCGACGACCGCCCCCATCAGCTCGTCGGTATGCAGGCTGCCCTTCATCAGCGCGCCGGCGCGGCCCGACGCCGCGAGCTCCACCGCCCGGGCCGCCGCCGCGTGGCTGTGCGGCACGTCCTCGATCGTCCATTTCGCCAGATCGACGCCCGCCTCGTCCGCCACGCGCGACACCTTCGCGCGCGGCGCGACGATCAGCGGCTCGATCGACGCGCCCAGCGGCGACGCATCCAGCGCGGCAAGCGCGACGAGACTGGCCGCGTCGCACGGATGCACGACGGCCATCGTCAACGGCGGCGCATGGCGCGCACGCGCGATCAGCTCGGGCAGTTCGCCGTCCGCGCGCGGCAACAGGCCGGGCAGGCGCGCGCCGACGGACACATCCGGATGCAGGTTCATGTTCATGTCTCGAGCACGTAGGTGCCGGGTGCCGCGCCGAAACCGGCGGCCGGCACGCGTGCCGGCACGTCGCCCGACGAATGCGCGCGCAACCAGTCGCGCCAGCACGTCCACCACGATCCGTCGACCGCGGGCGTTTCGCTCACGAAGTCGTGCCGGCTGCGGTAAGGCGCGCCGTGCTCGCGCGTCGCGCAGCGATAGTGGCGCCCCGGATGACCGGGCTCGGACACGATGCCGGCATTGTGGCCGCCGGAGGTCAGCACGAACGTCAGCGCGTGGTGCGTGAGCAGATGCAGCTTGTAGACGGAACGCCAGGGCGACACGTGATCGCGTTCGGTCCCGACCACGAACGTCGGCACGTCGATATCCGACAGCGCGACCGGTCGCCCGTCGACGCAATAGCGACCGGCCGCGAGATCGTTGTCGAGGAAAAGCCGCGTCAGGTATTCCGTATGCATCCGGTACGGCATGCGCGTGGTGTCCTCGTTCCACGACATCAGGTCGTTCGGCTTGGTGCGCGTGCCGAGCAGGTATTCGCTCATCATGCGCGACCAGATCAGGTCGCGCGCGTTCAGCAGCTGGAACGCGGCGGACATCTGCGCGCCGTCCAGGTAGCCCTGCCGCCACATCAGCGCGTCGAGCGCGGACAGTTCGCTCGCGTCGATGAAGAGGCCGAGTTCGCCAGGTTCGCTGAAATCGGTCTGGGCCGCCAGCAACGTGACGGACCGCAATGCGTCGTGCTGCCGCCCGTCGCGCGCGAGCGCCGCCGCGCCGATCGCCAGCAGTGTGCCGCCGAGGCAGTAACCGACCGCGTGGACGGCTTCGCCGCAGATCGACCGGACGGCGTCGAGCGCCGCCATGCACCCGTCGCGCAGGTAATCGTCGAGCCCGAGCTCGCGCGCCTCCGCGCCCGGATTGCGCCACGACACGGCAAACACCGTGTAGCCGGCATCGACCAGGAAGCGGATCAGCGAATCGTGCGGCTGCAGGTCGAGGATGTAGTACTTCATGATCCACGACGGCACGATCAGGATCGGCTCGCGTGCCACGGCGGGCGTCGTCGGGTCGTATTGCAGCAGCTCGCACAACGCGTTGCGCCATACGACGCGGCCCGGCGTGATCGCCACGTCGCGTCCCGGCAGATAGCCGTGCGTGTCGCGGGCGCGCGTGCCGCTCGTGCGATCGAGCAATGCGCTCGCGTCGTCCAGCCAGTTCCGGAAGCCTGCCGCGAGATTCGCGCCGCCGCTGCGCATCGTCGCGTCGAGCACGACCGGGTTGGTCGCCAGGAAATTGCCCGGCGAGCACGCGTCGAGCCACTGTCGCGCGATGAATCCGACCAACTCCTCGTGGTGCCGTTCGACGCCCGGCACGTCGCGCGTCGCGTCGCGCCACCAGCGCTGGATCGACAGGAAGCCGTCGCGATACGCGCGAAACGGCCATCCGGACCACGCGGGCGCGGCAAAGCGCGGATCGGCCTGCCCCGCGTGCACGGCCAGGCCGCTCGAGTCGGCCGCGTTGGCCCCGCCCTCGCTCTCGCCCTGGCTGGCGGCCGGTGCGGCGGCAGCCAGCCACGCCTGCGTCGCGAGCTCGAAGCATTTTCCCGGCGACACGGCCAGATGCGCGCCCCAGTCGAGCATGGCCAGCGCCATCGACACGGGCGACAGCCCGAACGTCATCGCGGCCACGTTCGCATGCGCGGCGCGGTTCCATTGTTCGGCGGGCGACGTACGGACCGGCGTGCATTCGGCCGTGCGCGACGCCGGTTCGCTCGTACTCGTTGGCCGCATCGTTTCGTGCCCGATCGGCAAGCGCATGACGGATGCTTTCATCGCATGTGCATGCCGCCGTTGACGTCGAATTCCGCGCCGGTCGCGAACGCCCCCGCGTCGGAACACAGGAACGCGACGAGCTCGGCGATTTCGCCGGGGTCGCCCAAGCGGCCGACCGGAATCTGCGGCAGGATCTTCGTGTCGAGCACTTCCTTCGGCACCGTCTCGAGCATCGCGGTCGCCAGATAGCCGGGCGCAACGGTGTTGACCGTGATGCCGTGGCGCGCGAGTTCGAGCGCCAGCGTCTTCGTGAAGCCATGGATGCCGGCCTTCGCAGCCGCGTAATTCGCCTGCCCGTAGGCGCCGCGCGTGCCGTTCACCGAGCCGACGTTCACGATCCGCCCGAAGCCGGCCGCGATCATGCCGGGCACGAACGGCTTCGTCATGTTGAACATGCCGTCGAGGTTGGTGCGCAGCACCGCATCCCACATGCTCTTGGTCATCTTCACGAAGGTGGCGTCGTGCGTGATCCCGGCGTTGTTGACGAGCACGTCGACATGCCCGAATTCAGCCAGCACGCGTGCTGCGCAGTGCTGGCACGAATCGTAGTCGGCGACGTCGACCTCGAACGCGTGGAACGTCCTGCCCGCCTCGCGTTCGTGCGTGAGCCACGTCGCGACGTGGTCGTTGCCTTCCGTGTGCGACACCGCCACCGTCATGCCGGCATCGTGCAGGCGCCGGCTGATCGCGGCGCCCAGGCCACCCATTCCGCCCGTGACGAACGCGACGCGGTCAGCGCACATGGTCGTTCTCCCGTGCGCCGGCCGTGCCATTCAGACGGCGGGGGGAAACCGGCGCCCCTTCGCTCGCGTCCTCGATCCCGTGCTCCAGTGCCGTCATCCATTCCGCCCACGGCATGCTGGCTTCGTTGACCACGGCCAGTCGCTCCAGATCGGGCAACCAGTCGGTCTGATAACGCGACAGCGCGCCTGCGCCGTATTCGCGCGCCCAGGTGCGCCATGCGCCGGCGCTCTCGTATTGCGCACGCATGCACAGCTCGGTGGCATCCTGCCAGATCGCGACGCTCGCGATCGCGTAGTCGCGCATCACCTGCCGGGTCGCCTCGCCGAAGGCCGTCCACTCCTTCGTATCCGCAAGCGCCTGCTGCAGGTGACGAACCGCGTCGCGGTCGCGCTCGATGCGCCGCCCCGCCAGCGCAAGCCATTCATGCTGCCAGTCGCGGTTCAACGCGACCATGCGCAGCGCGAGATCGCAGCCCGCGCGGCAGACGTCATTCGGTGTCGTCAAAGCGTACGTACTCATCGGCTTTCCTCTTTCGATCCGGTCAATGGGTTGGCATTCCGCCTCATGCCGCCTGCCCGGGATCGGCATCGCGACCGCTTCACTGTGCGGGCATCGCGCAAGGGAGCCGTTGATCTGAGTCAAGTACGCGGAAACCCTGCTCCGTAGACTGGATTGCACTGGCGGTTCCCCCGTCGATGGAGCGATTCCGATGAGCTACAAGAGCATAGTCGTGCACCTCGATTCGAGCGCCCGCGCGCATTCGCGGCTCGAATTCGCGTTGCGTCTCGCCCGGCGCTTCGGTGCGCATCTGACCGGCCTGTACGCGGTCTACACGCCGGAACCGCATTCGTTCTACGTGATGGCCGGGTCCGCCGATTACTTCCGTGAGCACCGCGAACAGCGCGACGAACGGCTCGCGGCCCTGGAACGCCTGTTCCATGCGGAGACGGCCCGCGCGAAAGTGCCGGCCGCATGGGTGTGTGCCGACGACCGCGCGAACCTGGCCGTGCCGCGCGCCGCCCGCCTGGCGGACCTCGTGATCGCGGGCCAGAGCGACCCGAACGATCCCGAGACCTTCATCGACGACCAGTTTCCGGAAAACCTCGTGTTGTCCGCCGGTCGCCCGGTGCTGTTCATGCCGTACGCCGGCGAATTCCCGTCGATCGGCGAACGGGTGTTCGTCGCGTGGGACGGCAGCCGGGAAGCGGCCCGCGCCGCGCACGACGCAATCCCCTTTCTCGAACACGCGAAGCGCACGACGGTCGCCGCCGTGATCGACGGCGATTCGGAAGCGGCAACCACGCGCATTCCGGCCGCCGACGCCGCGCTGATGCTGGCGCGCCATGCACGCGACGTGAACGTGCTCGACATCGATGCCGGCGCCGGCTCGGCGATCGGCGACACGTTGCTGTCGCGCGCGTATGAAACGGGTTCCGATCTGCTCGTGATGGGCGCCTACGGGCATCCGCGCTGGCGCGAGCTGGTGATGGGCGGCGCCACGCGCACGGTGCTGGCGTCGATGACGCTGCCGGTGCTGATGTCGCACTGAGCCGGCCGATGCGTACGCTCGCACTGCTCGTCGTCAATGCCGGTTCATCGAGCGTCAAGTTCTCGATCTTCGCGTATCCGCCGCACGGCGATCCCGTGCGGCGGCCGTTGCACGACGGCGAAGCGGTCGCGGCCGGCAACAGCGTGTCGATCCGCTTCGACGCCGAGCCGGACGGTTCGCTGCCGCTCGGCACGGATGACGATCCCTACCGCGCCGTGCTCGCGCGGATCGCGACGTGGATCCGCGTGAAGTTGCCGCATGTCACGCTGGGCGCGATCGCGCACCGCGTCGTGCACGGCGGCGCGCGATACGTGGAGCCGGTGGTCGTCGACGACGACGTGCTGGACGCGTTGCGCACGCTGACGCCGCTGGCACCGTTGCATCAGCCGCACAGCCTGGATGCGATCGATGCGCTGCGCGACGCGTTTCCGGACGTCCCGCAGATCGCCGTGTTCGACACGGCGTTTCATCGCACGCTGCCGCGCGTCGAGCAACTGCTGCCCTTGCCGCATGCGTGGTTCGACCAGGGCGTGCGCCGCTACGGGTTCCACGGCCTGTCGTACGAATACCTGTCCGTCGCGCTCGCCGAATCGTTCGGCGAGCGTGCGCATGGCCGCGTGATCGCCGCCCATCTCGGCAGCGGCGCGAGCCTGTGCGCGCTGCGCGACTGCCGCAGCGTCGCGACGACCATGGGCTTCTCCGCGCTCGACGGATTGATGATGAGCACCCGCTGCGGAACGCTCGACCCCGGCGTCGTCCTGCACCTGCTCGAGGTCGACAAGCTGTCCGGCGACGCACTGGGACACATGCTGTATCACGAGTCGGGGCTCAAGGGCGTGTCGGGGGCATCCGGCGATCCGCGCGTGCTCCTCGCGTGCGAAGCGGCCGGCGACGCGCCGGCCCGCGATGCGCTGGCGCTGTACGTCCATCGCATCGTGCGCGAGACCGGCGCGCTGACCGCGCTGCTCGGCGGCCTCGACATGCTGGTCTTCACTGCCGGCATCGGCGAACACTCGGCGGAACTGCGCGAGCGGATCTGCGCGTCGCTCGGCTGGCTCGGCATCTCGCTCGACGCGCGCGCGAATGCGGCCCACGCGCATGTCGTATCGTCCGCGTCGAGCGCGGTCACGGTGGTCGTCGAGCCGACCAACGAAGCGTGGGTTGCCGCACGCGCCGCGGTGCGCGTGCTGCGCGGCAACCGCGACGGTTGATCCAGATCAGCGCACTCGGCGTGCGCGCGCCGATGATGATTGCATCAACATCCGTTCAAGGGAATCGTCATGTACTCGAACATTCTGGTTGCGCTCGACGGCAGCGATACGTCGTCCCGCGCACTCGACGCCGCGCTGAATCTCGCGTCGGAGACGGGTGCACGGCTGACCCCCGTCTATGTCGTCGATTTCCTGGTGCCGGCCTACGACACGTACGGATACGACCCGTCGATCCTGATCGATGCGTTCCGCGAGGAAGGGCTGCGCGTCACGGAGGACGCGGCGAAACGCATGAAGGCGCGTGACGTGGCCGGCACGCCGCGGATTTCCAACGTCGCGCCGTCGGGTGAAGACGTCGCGCAACACATTGTCGCGCTCGCCGGCGAGATCAAGGCCGACCTGATCGTGATGGGCACGCACGGCCGGCGCGGCTTCCAGCGCCTCTTCCTCGGCAGCGTGGCCGAGCGCGTGCTGCGTCAGGCCACGTGCCCGGTCCTGATGATTCCGGCGAGCTGCGCCGCGAAGGCGGCCGCCGAGACCACTGCGGCATCAACCGAAAAGGAGCCGTCATGAGCTACAAGACCCTGCTCGTCCATCTCGACGACAGCGAGCGCTGTGCGACGCGCGTCGACCTCGCGCTCGAACTCGCGGGGCGCTGGAACGCCCATCTGATCGGCCTCTACGTGGTTTGCCAGGACCTCTTCGAGCCGTTGCGACGGCCCGACGAACCGCTGAAGCTGGCCGTCTACGAACGCCTGTGCGAACAGCGGCGCAAGGAAGCGGAAGAAAAATTCCTGATCGCCGCCGAACGCGCCGGACGCAGCGTCGAATGGCAGGCGCCGACCGGCAACGCCACCGAGGCCGCGGTCCTGCATGCACGCCACGCCGATCTGCTGGTGCTCGGCCAGGAGAACCCCGACGACCGCCTGACCTTCGTCGCACGCCATTTCGTCGAGGACGTTGTGATGGGCAGCGGACGCCCGGCGCTCGTCGTGCCCTACGCGGGCGACGTGCGAACGCTCGGCGAGAACGTGCTGATCGGCTGGGACGGCGGGCGCGAAGCCGCCCGCGTGATGGCCGACGCCCTGCCGCTGCTCGCCCGCGCACGCTTCGTCAACGTCGAGACGGTCAGCCGCGGGCAACCCGATCCGGACAAGACGCCGGCAGGCGTCGACGTCGCCGCGTATCTCGAACGGCACGGCATTCGCGCGTCGTTCTCGACCACGCCGCGCCAACGGTCGGTGAGCGTGGGCGCGACGCTGCTGAACCGGGTGACCGACCTGCACGCGGATCTGCTGGTGATGGGCCTGTACAGCCATGCGCGCATGCACGAACGCGTGCTCGGCGGTGCCACCCGCACGATCCTCGAAACGATGACGGTGCCGGTCCTGCTGTCTCACTGAGCGCGCGAAAACGGGCAGCCGCTTGCGGCTGCCCGCCTCTTGTCACACCCTCACAGCACGCCGGCACACGCGCCCGGCCCTTCGCGTACGACCAGCACCGGCCGGTCCGCGATGCGCACGAGCGATTCGGCGACGCTGCCGAGCAACGCACGGCGCACGCCGCGCCGGCCATGCGTGCCCATCACGATCAGGTCCGCGTTGCATTCGGCGGCGGCTCGCGCGAGCACGTCTGAGATGTCCTCTCCGCATGCGTCGATCGTTTGCGCGACGCCGCGTACGCCGGATAGCTGGAACGCGGTTTCCGCATCCGAGACCGCGATCGCGGCCTTGTCCGCGTCCAGGCCTGCCGGGTCACGCTGGTCGATATAGCCGCTGTCGACGTCGGCCAGCCGCGGCGCATCCGATACCACGCACATGGCGATGACCAGGCTGCCCGAGTCGCGGGCGAGCGAAATCGCCTCGTCGAGCGCGAGCCGTGCACCGCGGCTGCCGTCGAGTGCCGCAAAGATCCTCTGGTACATGGCGCCTCCCTGCCGTCGTCCTGGTTCGATCGGTTCCTGAAGCCAGTCTGATCCCGGCGGGCGCCTTTCCGTTGACACGGGTCAAACACGCACGGCGCCGCCCGTGCGCATCGGTCCCGATTGGCGAACGTCGGTAAACCGCGCACAATCAGGGCGAAATTGCAGTTGCGGCCTGCCCGGCTGTTCGTGCCTCGTGTCCGGCCCGCCGCCAGCCAGCCACCGACGAAGTCCGTCAGGATGAACGGCAATGACAACGAATTCGCCCCCCTCCAGGGCCGGGCCGGCGTCGCACCGGATCCGTCCCGCGCGATATGCCACCATGGCCGCGCTGCTGACGCTGGCGCTTGGCCTGACTGCAACGTTTGCGGCGTCCCGGGCACTGCAGAACGGGGCACAGCACGTCGCGCAGGCGAGGTTCGAGCAAACCGCGACGCTCGCGACGGCCGACCTGCGGCGCACGCTCCTCGGCGCGGCTGCCGTTTTGCGCGGCGCGCACGGCTTCGCGTCGACGCTGCCCGCGCCGCAATCCGGGGCCGCGTGGCGCCGCTATCTCGCCAGTCTCAATCTGGACGGATTGCAGTCGCCGGTCCGCAGTCTCGGGAGAATCGAGCCGAGCGCGGCGGACGACAATCAATCGACCCGGCAGGCACTTCAGCGCGCGGCGGAAACCGGCAAGGTCACGCTCGCCGCGAACGCGTTCCAGGACAGCACCGATGCGGCGATCGCCCGGACGGAGCTGACGCTGTACCTGCCGATTTATGCGAACGCTGAAGACATTCCTTCGTCCGGGTCGCGGCACGCGACGGCCACCGGGTACGTTTATGCCGCGCTGAATCCGGACCGCCTCGTCGATTCGTCCGTTCTCGATCGGTTGCACCTGGAAATCACGGCCGACAATCCGGCCGCGCCGGTGTATTCCGGCGGCTTGCGCGCCGGCGACTCGACCGCAGCCGGCGACATGCTCCAGCGCACCGATTCGCTGACGTTCGGCGGCACGCCGCTCTCGCTGCGCTACAGCGCGCCGCGCGCCGACACGTCCGGCGTCATGCCGGCCGTCCTGCTGGTCGGCACCATGCTCTCGCTGACGCTGGCCGCGCTCGTGGGGCAGGCCGTCGCGAAACGTGGGCTCGCCGATACCCCCGCCGGCGACAGCCAACCCACCGAGGCGCGGATGATGGGCATCATCCGGTCGTCGATGGAGGCCATCATCACCGTCGACGAACATCAGACGATCGTCATCTTCAACCCGGCCGCCGAACAGGTGTTCGGCGTCTCCGCGATGGAGGCGGTCGGTGCGCCGCTGTCCCGTTTCATCCCCGAGCGCTTCCGCGCCGCGCATGCGCGACACGTCGAGCAGTTCGGCGTGACGGGTGTGTCGGAGCGCCAGATGGGGCGGCAACGCGTGCTGTTCGGTTTGCGCGCGGACGGCACGGAGTTTCCGATCGAGGCGTCGATCTCGCAGATTCGCGACGGCACCGGCAAGCTGTACACGGTCATGCTGCGCGACGTGACCGAGCGGATGCGCGCGGAAAATGCCCTCAAGCAGTCGCGTGAGGAACTGCGCGACCTCTCCGCCAACCTGCAGAACGTGCGCGAGGAAGAGAAGACGCGCATCGCCCGCGAGTTGCACGACGATCTCGGCCAGCAACTCACCGCTCTCAAGATGGATCTCTCGGCTGTGGAGTTGGGGCTCCGTGGTGTCGTCGCCCCCAACACCGGCGTGCGCGAGCAGCTGGGCGGCATGCATCGCCTGATCGATTCGATCGTCGCGTCCGTCCGGCGCATCGCGGCCGATCTGCGGCCGGTGATGCTCGACGACCTGGGCCTCGTGCCGGCGATCGAATGGCTTGCAAACGATTTCACGCGCCGCTACCGGATCACGGTCGACCGGGACATCGCCCCTGTCGACACCGCGTTCACCGGCACCGGCGCGACCACGCTGTTCCGCATCGTGCAAGAGGCGCTGACCAACGTCGCGCGACACTCGGACGCAACGAACGTGACGCTGGCATTGAAAGTGGAAGACGGATATTGCATGCTGCGCATCGCGGACAACGGTCACGGCGCGCCCGAGCACGCCGGCAATGTGCAGGACCGCCCGTCGTTCGGCCTGATCGGCATCCGCGAGCGCGCGCACATGCTCGAAGGTACGGTGACGATCGACAACCGGCCGGGCGCGGGATTCACGATCACCGTGGCGCTGCCGCTTCACGCCATCCAGCAAGGAGATGTGCTTTCATGATCAGGGTACTCATCGCCGACGATCACGCACTCGTCAGGGACGGTCTTCGACACATCCTGAAGAGCGCGAGCGGTTTCGAGGTCGTCGGGGAAGCGCAGGACAGCGCCTCGACGATCGCGCTCATACGCGACACCGACGCCAGCGTGCTGGTGCTCGATCTGTCGATGCCCGGCCGCAACGGTGTCGAACTCATCAAGCAGATCAAGGACGAGAAGCCGGGATTGCATATCCTCGTGCTGACGATGCATGCCGAGCAACAGTACGCGGTACGCGCATTCCGCGCGGGCGCCTCGGGCTACATAACCAAGGAAAGCGCCAGCGCCGAACTGGTCGCCGCATTGACCAAGATCGCGGCCGGCGGCGTCTACGTCAGCCTGACCATGGCCGAGCAGTTCGCGCAGAGCCTGAACGAGCCGACCGATCTTCTTCCGCATCAGCGCCTGTCCGACCGCGAGTTCGACGTCTTCCGCCGCGTGACCACCGGCGAGTCGATTTCCGAAATCGCGCAGGCGCTCTGCGTGAGCGTCAAGACCGTCAGCACGTACAAGACGCGGATCCTCGAGAAGATGCAGATGCCGAACGACACGGCACTCGTGCGCTACGCGATGCGCCACAAGCTGTTCGAGGACCCGGACGAGCTGTGACGTCGGCCTCGGGCAGGGTCGCGCCCGGTCTTGATGTCCCGGCAGTATCGTTGACGACGGCCAGGCGGGCGCGGCGACGCAGCGCCCGCCCTCGGCGGCCGGCGCATGCCGGCGACGCTCGCGACAAGTTGCCGCGCCTCTGTAGGAAACCCCCTACAAGACTTCCCTCTCACCTACTCCAACTTCAATTCCGGCTGATTTTCTTGACGTTGCGCAACATCCATACTGCACATCAAGAAAAACGAACAAACGTGCCTCCCGGAGCCAAGGCAGCATCATCGACGAGACCGGTGTATCGGTCTCCCGGCGCGTCCGGTGGGGCTTCCCCGACAGGAAGGCGGCAGACACCAAGGCCGCCGGTACAACGGTCAGCGCGACCCCGCCCGACGGCGAGCCGCCGCTGCCCCCGAACTGGAGCCGATCATGCACAGCAGTGCCGAAGTCTCGACGACCATGCCGTTACGCCCGTTCATCCCGCTGCATCCGGTCGAACCGACGGATCAGCCCAAGCGCGCCGCGTCCCGCTGTTCGACGTGCGCATTGCGTACCGTCTGCATGCCGCCCGATCTTTCGCCCGAGGATTTCGCGCGCGTCGACGCGATGATCTGCACGACGCGACACATCCGGCGCGGCGAAACGCTGTTTCGCGCGGGCGACGCATTCAGCAGCATCTATGCAGTGAGAACCGGATCGTTCAAGACCATCGTGATGCATCGCGACGGCGACGAGCAGATCACCGGTTTCCAGATCGTCGGCGAATCGCTCGGCCTCGACGGCGTGCACACCGGGCACCACAACGGCGACGCGATCGCGCTCGAGGACAGCACGGTCTGCATCATCCCGTTCGGCCAGCTCGAGCAGATGTGCCGCGAAGTGCGGCCGATGCAGCATCACGTGTATCAGATGATGGGCGGCGAGATCGTGCGCGAATCGTCGCAGATGCTGCTGCTCGGCACGATGAGCGCCGAGCAGCGCGTGGCCGCGTTCCTGCTGAATCTTTCCGCGCGCTTCAAGGCGCGCGGCTACTCGGCCGCGGAATTCGTGCTGCGGATGACGCGCGACGAGATCGGCGAATATCTCGGCATGAAGCTCGAAACGGTCAGCCGCATGCTGTCGAAGTTCCAGCACAAGGGGCTCGTCGCGGCGCAAGGCAAGCAGATCCGGATCGTCGATTCGGACGGCTTGCGGCAGATCTGAGCGCGCCACCGATCCGTCGAGCGGATCAACCGCGCATGCCCAGCACGGCCGCGCCCGATACGCGCCCGCCGCGCAGGTCGTCCAGTGCGCGGTTCGCATCGGTCAGCGCGTAGCGGACCGCCTCGACCCGCAGCGGCGTCGCGGCGGCGATCCGCATGAATTCGACCGCGTCCGCACGCGTCAGGTTGGCCACCGACGCGATGCGGCGCTCGCCCCACAGCCACGCGTACGGAAAGCCCGGGATGTCGCTCATGTGAATGCCGCCGCACACGACGATCCCGCCTTTGTCGACCGCGCGCAGCGCCGCCGGCACCAGTGCGCCCACCGGCGCGAAAATCAGCGCGGCATCGAGCGGCTCCGGCGGCGCTTCGTCGCTGCCGCCGGCCCACGCGGCGCCCAGCGACAGCGCAAGCTGCCGCGCCGCCGTGTCGCCGGGCTTCGTCAGCGCGAACACCGTGCGCCCTTCGAAATGCGCGACCTGCGCGACGAGATGAGCCGCCGCACCGAAACCGTAGATGCCGATGCGGCGGGCGTCGCCCGCCATGCGCAAGGTTCGATAACCGATCAGGCCGGCGCACAGGAGCGGCGCGGCTTCCAGATCGGAATAGCGTTGCGGCAGATGCACGCAATAGCGGTGATCGGCGACCGCGCACTCGGCGTAGCCGCCGTCGATCGTATAGCCGGTGAATCCGGGGCTGTCGCACAGGTTCTCGCGGCCGGACGCGCAGTACGCGCAATGCCCGCACGTCGAGCCCAGCCAGGGGACGCCCACCCGGTCGCCCACGGCGAAGCCCGTCACGCCTTCGCCCAGCCGGCGCACCGTTCCGACGATTTCGTGCCCTGGAATCAGCGGCAGCTTCGGGTGTGCGAGTTCGCCGTCGACGACGTGCAGATCCGTCCGGCATACGCCGCATGCGTGTACGTCGATCAGCAGCTGGCCCGCCGCGGGCGACGGATCCGGCACGCGCGCTTCGCGCAATTGCGGTGTCGTGCCGTCAAACATCATCGCAAGCATGCTCGTCTCCCTGCGCGACGGGTGTCGCGCGCTTCGCTTCCAAGGCTAGTCGCCTGGCCCCGCCCGCGGTTGGCCCGATGACGGGCGCTTGACGTGCATCAACGGCCGCCGGACGGTTGCTGACACGATGAAGTGGCGAGACGCCGCCCGCGCTGCAACCTGGAGATGATCGATGATATCCGTTCCCCCGCTTGCCGCAAGCGCCCATCCCGACCAGCAGTTGAGGGAGTTGCTGGGCTACGCGGTGCTGGCTCCGTCCAGCCACAATTCCCAGCCGTGGCGCTTCCTGGTCAACGGCGCCACGATTTCCGTGTGCGCGGACCGCGTTCGCGCGTTGCCCGTGGTCGATCCGTTCGATCGCGAACTGATCATCAGCTGCGGCGCAGCGTTGCTCAACCTGCGCGTCGCGCTCGATCACGCCGGGCTCGCGCACACGATCAGCACGTTTCCTTCCGAAGTCGACCCCGATCTCCTTGCGACGGTCCGGGTCTGCGACGACGGCTATTCCGATGCGTCGCTCGGCGCGCTGTTCGATGCGATTCCGGACCGCGTCACGACGCGCGCCCCGTTCGAATCGACGGCCGTGCCCGAGGAAATCCAGCATGAACTGATCGCGGCCGGCGTCGCGGAAGGCGCCGACGTCGCGTGCGTCGACTCGATCGCGCATCGCGCACGTGTCGCGGAGCTGGTCGCCGAGGCCGACCGCCAGCAGTTCTCGGACCCGCGCTTCCGGCGCGAACTGGCAAGCTGGATCGATCCGCGCCGGCATGTCGACGGCATGCCCGCCTTCGCGGCCGGCGTGCCGACGTTGCTGGACTTCGCCGCACCCGTCGTGACGATGGCGGTACGGACCTTCGATCTCGGCAACGGGCTGGCCGCGCTGCATCACCAACTCGTCGGCGCATCGCCGTTGATCGTGTGCATCGCGACCGTGCGCGACGATCGCGAAGCGTGGCTCGCCGCCGGCCAGGCGCTGGAGCGCATCCTGCTCGTCGCGACGCGCGCGGGCTACACCGCGTCGTACCTGAACCAGCCGATCGAGACGGCCGGGTTGCGTGCCCATTTGCGCCACATGATCGGGCTGCGCGGCGAGCCGCAGTTGCTGCTGCGCGTCGGGCGCGGTCCGCACACGCTGCATTCGCCGCGACGCCCGCTCGACGAAGTGGTCTCCTTCTCCTGATCTCGACAAGGAAACGAACATGAGCATCATGCGTTGCGCCGCCCTCTGCGCGATTGCGCTGACAGCCGGCACGGCCGCCGCGCAGACGACCGTGCCCGAGCCGACCGAACTCGTCAACGCGCAGCACTGCATGTTCTGTCATACGCCGGACATGACGTTCCTCGGGCCGTCGTTTCACGAGATCGCCGAGCGCTATCGCGGCGATCCGCGTGCCGCCGCGGAGCTGGAGCGCAAGCTGCGCGTCGGCGGCCGCGTGCACTGGGGCGACACGCCGATGCCGTCGGCCATCGATCGCGGCGGGCCGCTGTCTCGCGACGACGCGCATCTGCTCGTGCAATGGGTGTTGAGCCAGTGACCGTCGCGCGGCGCTTCCATTGATGTCGACACCCGTCAAACGCGCTTCCGCCGGCACGGCAAAAGGCGCCGCACGCCGCCGTCCCGCCCCCGTCGCGACGATCGCGAAGGCGCGCGGCAAACGGCTACGCGCGCGGCGCGTCACCCAAAGCCCGAACCGCGCCCCGGCCGACGACGATGCGGCCCTTCTGCGGGGTTCCGGCATGCGCGGCATCCGGCTGCAATTCGATTACTGGAAAGCTGAGGAGCGCCTGCAGAACGAGCGGATCGGCCATGCGGTCGTGATCTACGGCAGCACGCGTATCGTCGCGCCATCGGTCGCCAACGCGCGGCTGGACGAAGCGAATCGCCTGCTCGCGGAGCGTCCGTACGACCCGAGCCGGCGGCGCGCCGTCACGATTGCCAGCCGGCTCGTCGAATACAGCGTGTATTACCGCGTCGCGCGCGAGTTCGGGCGCATCGTCGCCCATGCCGACCGGTGCACGCGCACCGCGCGGCTCGCCATCGTCACCGGCGGCGGCCCCGGCATCATGGAAGCCGCCAACCGCGGCGCCTACGAGCGCGGCGCCCCGAGCATCGGCTTCAATATCGAGCTGCCGCGCGAACAGGCGCCAAATCCGTACATCACGCCGGATCTCCACTTCCGGTTCCACTATTTCGCGATCCGCAAGCTGCATCTGCTCGAACGCGCGAAAGCGGCCGTCTTCTTCCCCGGCGGCTACGGCACGTTCGACGAGTTGTTCGAGGTGCTGACCCTGCTGCAAACGCGCAAGATCGCGCCGCTGCCGGTCATCCTCGTCGGCGAGGCGTACTGGCGCCGCGCGGTCGACCTGGCGTTTCTCGCGGACGAAGGGATGATCGACCGCCGCGATCTGGAACTGTTCACGTATTGCGAATCGGCCGCGGCGATCTGGCACGCGATCGGAAGCTGGTACGCGCGGCGCCGGGAACGCGCGCCGGCACGCTGCAAGGAGCCGGCGAAGCCACGCACGGTGTAGGAATCCGCCGACGAAGCGGGCGCGATTCCTACCGCGACTTCGGGACCGGCTGATTGAATCGGGGGCGCGCGGCAACGATACTGGAATCACGGATACCGGCCCACCGGCACACCGATCGCACAACAACCAGGAGAGACGTCATGTCACACGCCGACTATCGTTCCGATTCGGGGATGCGGGCCGCCACATCCGACACGTCCGACCCCGCCGCGCTCGACACGCTGGCACTCGTCGCGCTCGCCCGAGACGCCGGCATGCTGGTGATACTCGACGGGCAGATCGGGCGCGAGCGGTACGAAAGCGTCACCGGATCGATCGCCACGCTGGCCCGCTTCGCCCAGGCGTTGCAGCTTTCCACGGTCAAGGTCGCGTGATGCCGGGCGTCGTGGCGTCGAGCCTCGGTAGCCGTCGCCGGCGCGACGGCCCCTGTCGCTGCGCGGTTTCGCGCGTCCATGCGGGGGCAGTCACATTCCGATGAGCGCCTGCCTGTCGGGGCACGGCAACCCTTTCACCCCGACCTTTCAGCGATGAAGCCGCGATGAACCGCCCGCTATCCGGACGGATCGTCCGCATGCTCCCGGGCGTCGCGCTGCTCGCGCACTACCGGCGTGCCTGGCTTTCTCGCGACCTGTACGCGGGGATCGCGCTTTCGGCCATCCTGGTGCCGGTCGGCATGAGTTATGCGCAGGCAGCCGGATTGCCCGCCATCACGGGCCTCTATGCGTCGATCGCTGCATTGCTCGCCTATGCGCTGCTCGGCCCGAGCCGGGTCCTCGTTCTCGGCCCGGATTCCGCGCTGGCGGCCCTGATCGCGGGCGCCATCGCCCCGCTCGCCGCCCATGATCCGCAGCGCGCAATCGCGCTTTCCGGCGCGCTGGCGCTGTCCGCCGGCGCGATCTGCATCCTGCTCGGCGCGCTTGGCCTCGGCTTCGTCACCGATTTGCTGTCGCGCCCGATCCAGTACGGTTACCTGAACGGCATCGCGATCGCGCTCGTGGTCGGGCGACTGCCCGAACTGTTCGGTATGCCGGTGTCGGGCAGCGACGTGTTTTCCAGCGTGACGCGCATCACGCATGCCTTCGTCGACGGCCGTTTTTCGATCGCGGCCGGTCTGCTCGGCGTCGCGGTGCTGGCGTCCATATTCCTGATCAAACGCGTGACGCCGCGCTGGCCCGCGATATTGATCGCCGTGCTGGCGGCCACGCTCGTCGCTCGCCTGTCGCCGTTGCACGGCGTCGCGACGGTCGGCGCGTTGCCGGCCGGCTTGCCTGTTCCGCGCTTGCCGGCCGTCTCGCTGGCCGACGTGGGCGCACTCGCATCCGGCGCGATCGCGGTGGCGCTGGTGTCGTTCGCCGACATCAGCATGCTGTCGCGCGCGCTTTCCGCACGGGCGGGCGACGCGCCGGACCGCAACCAGGAACTGATCGCACTGGGCGCGGCCAATCTGCTCGCCGGCGTGACGCAGGGCTGCGCGGTCAGCAGCAGCGCGTCCCGCACGCCGGTCGCGATCGCCGCGGGCGCGCAAAGCCAGGTCACGAATGTCGTCGCGGCCGCGTGCATCGCGATTCTGCTCGTTGCCGCGCCGATGCTGCTCACGTTCGTCCCGCGCACGGCACTGGCCGCGGTCGTGATCTATGCGGCGTTCGGCATCGCCGACGTGCGCGGTGTCGTGCGGCTATACCGGATGCGCCGCGGCGAATGCCTGATTTCGATGCTGTGTTTCGCCGGCGTGATCGCAATGGGCGTCGTGCCCGGCATCCTGCTGGCCAGCGCGCTGTCGCTGCTGTCGTTCGTCTGGCGGGCCTGGCACCCGTACGACGCGGTGCTGGGCCGGCTGACGGGCGTGCGCGGCTATCACGACGTCGCGCGGCATCCCGAAGCCGAACAAACACCGGGGCTCGTGCTGTTTCGCTGGGATGCGCCGCTCTTCTATGCGAACGTCGAGATCTTCTGCGAGCATCTGGACGCCGCGATCGCACGAGCGGCGGGCCCGGTCACGCGCATCGTGGTCGCCGCCGAGCCCGTCACCGACATCGACGTCAGCGCCGCGGATCGGCTCGTGGCGCTGCACGAGGAGCTTGGGGAGCGCGGCATCGCGATGAATTTCGCGGAGATGAAGGGGCCGGTGAAGGATCGCCTGCGCGCCTACGGTTTGTTCGACGTGTTCGGCGCGGCCAGCTTCTTTCCGACCGTGACCGACGCGGTTGCCCGTCACGTCCGGCGGCCGGAACAACATGCGCGTGCGTGCAAGAAAAAGCGTGCGCGGCGTTGGCGCGTCTCGCACAAGACGCGGTAGACGACCGCGGCACGCATCGGCGCGGGGATCGCCGTACCGCGCATTGCGCGACGGGACCGACGCCTTCGTCGGTCTGCCCCGTCAACCGGTTCAGACCGTGAAGGTATTCGACTTCTTCATCTCGATCCACGTCATCCCGGCGCGCAGTGCGTCGATCGCGGCTTCGCGCTCGGTTGGATGCGTCCTGCCGTGCTCGAACGTCCGCTCGCAAATGCCGTCCGGCGATTTGAGCGTGACGTGGATCCGGCAGCGGAAGCCGCCGGATTCGGCCGCGACCGTTTCGATCGCGACCGACCAGTCCGCTTCGTGAAGTTCACCCGAAACTGTCATCCGATTGCCCTCCTGGTTCGCCGTGGACTGCCCATCCGGCTGCCGGACTTACTCGACCACCAGGTCGTCGACGACGGCACGCACGCCGCGCGCGGACCACGCGGCACCGCGCACGGCCTTGCGCTCGGAGAACGAGCCGACCTTGCCGGACAGCCGCACGGTGCCGTCGTGCACGTCGATCGCGATGTTCTTCGCCTCGCGCTCCGCGTGACGCATGATCGCGCGCTTGATGTTCCCGCCGATGTCGTCCGCACCGACCGTCCCCTGCACCGCGATGTGGTCGGTCACGCCCGTCACGCTGCGCATCTGCGAGATCGCGCGCACGGCCAGGTGGCTCTGGTACGCCCAGTCGACCTTGCCGGACAACGTGATCCAGCCGCGTTCGACCTGCACCTTGACCGCGTCGTCATGCAGCCCGACCGTCCAGTGCAGCACCGAGCGCACCGCTTTGGCGATGTCCTCGTCGGTGCGCACGTCGTCGTCCGGCAGATGCACGGTCATGTCCACGACGAGCGCCTTGACACCGGCCACGCGGTTCGCCGCGCGCTCGATCGCCAGCTTCTCCGCGTAGCTCGGCGGGTGCCCCGAAAGCGTCACGATCCGGTCGGTCACCTCGACGCCGATGCGCGTCGAATCGATCGACGGGTCGGACTCCAGTTCGTCCTGGACATCCTGCTTCAACTGCTTGTCGGTTTTCATCGTCTGCTCTCCTGTGAGCCGCGGCGTGCCTGTCCGCCGCACGTAGCCAGATTTGCACAAGCGCGGCGCCCGGGCGCTGATGCAGGTCAACGGATGCCGCGCGCCGCCCGTCGTGGCCGGCCGGTGCGCCGCTTGACGGAAGTCAAGCCGCGACGGCCCGGCCGTCTTATCGTGAAATCGCCGATGCGCGACGTTCCAGGCACGCGCAATCACGCTTCAAGGAGACTCGAATGACCGAACAGCAGCTGTTGACCTATTCGCCGGCGCCCGTGATGCAGCCGGCATCGCCCGAGGGCGAGTCGCCGGCGATCGTCGACCTGCCGCGCCCGATGCTCGACAACGACGTGCCGCTGATGGCGGCGCTGGCGACCCGAATGAGCTCCCGCGAATTCGCCGCCACACCGCTCCCGCCAATGACCCTCGGCACGATGCTGTGGGCGGCGGACGGCATCAACCGCCCGGCGAGCGGCGGCCGGACGGCGCCGTCCGCGCACGCATTCAATGAAATCGACATCTACGTCGCGCTGCCCTACGGCGTCTATCGCTACGATGCGCCCGCGCACCGGCTCGTGCTGAAACACGCGGTCGATGCGCGCAACCTCACGGGCTATCAGGATTTCGTCGGCCGCGCGCCGCTGGATCTCGTCTACGTCGTCCGGACGGCCGCGATACTCGACATGCCGCCGCCGCAGCGTGACGTGTTCTCGGCGATCGCGGCCGGCGCCATCGCGCAGAACGTCTCGCTGTACTGCGCGGCGGTCGGCCTCGGAACGGTCGTGCGCGGCTGGATCAATCACCGCACGCTCGCCGACGCGTTGCGACTGAACGAGGACGAACTGCCGATCCTCGCGCAGACGGTCGGTTATCGGCCCGGCAGTACGCCGTCGCATGCGTGACGCGCAGATTCGATCGCGCCAACGACATGGCGCGCGGATCGCTCCGCGCGCCGGATCCTCCCGATGGGCGATGCGTGCCTGCATCGCCCGTTGCCCGCCGTCCGATCAGCTGATCGTGAGTTTCTTCTGCCCGACCGGCGCCTTCTTCGGCAGCGTCAGCGACAGCACGCCATCCTGATACGTCGCCGTCGCGCCGGCATCGTCGATGTCGCCAGACAGCGAGAACGAACGGCTGATCGCACCGCTGTAGCGCTCGCGCCGGATCACGCGCTCGCCGTCCTTCTGTTCGCTTTTGCGCTCGATCTTCGCGTTGATCGAGACGGTGTTCCCCGTCACCTGGACGTCGATGTCGTCCTTTGCGACGCCCGGCAGTTCCGCATTGACGGTGTACGCCTTGTCGTTTTCGGTGACGTCGATCTTCATCGACGCAAGATCGGGCTCGTCTGCCAGCGCCATGCCGCGCAGCGGCCTGAACAGCCCCTGGAACAGGTCGGATACGGGTTCGATCGAAAACGGATCGTAACGCGTCATGTTGCTCATGGTTCGTACTCCTCATACTGTGACAGACGACCGGCGCTTTCGTCCCGACAGCATCGGCCGCAATGAAGATCGGATGGCGCGACACCACATGCCGCGCATGGGACGAATGATCTTTAGGAATCCAGCGTACCCGCACGCCCCGGTACGCGCTTGATGCGCGTCAAGGGCGGCGGCCGATCACGTACAGAACCGGAAATGGCCGCTGTGCAGCAGGATCGGCCGTCCGCCGATTTCCTCGAGCAGGGAGCGGGCCGCGCGCTCGATGGCGGGACGATGGCGCGCGAAGGCGTCGACGAGATCCTGCTCGCGAGGCGACGCCGCGCGGAAGTGATCTTCCAGCGCCGCCGATGTGATCGCGCAGCGCACGCGGCGCCCTTCGACGAGCGCCGGAAAGCTCAGCGCGGAATCGAGGTCGCAATACGTCGGATGTTCGGAAGGAAACGATATCTGCATGATGATCACCTGGGCGGATGGCGCACTGGCCGGCAGCGACACTAGGCCACCGCGACCGTGGCGGGTGAGGTATCCTCGCCGCGCACGAGCAGGACCGGGCAACTCGATGCGCGAAGGAAACGTTCGGCGACGCTGCCGAGCACCAGCCGCCGGACACCGCGCCGACCGTGCGTGCCGATCACGGCCAGATCGATCGCATGATCGACGACGTAGCGCTGCAGGCGCTCCGCGACGTCCTGGCCGAATTCGGTCTCGATGACTTCCGTCTCGCCGTTGACGGCCGCGCGCGAGATCGTCCGGTCGGCGTCTCGGAGGATCGCGGCGCCATGCCGCCGGATTTCGTCGAGCAAGGCTTCCGGCTCCATGCGGCCGCCGTAGACGAACAGCGTGGATTTGTCGACGACGAACACGGCAAACAGGCGCGCGCCGCATAACCTGGCCATCCTGAGACCTTCGTCGAGCGCCCGATTCGCCGAAGGACTGCCGTCCGTGGCAACCATGATATTCGTGTACATGCGAACCTCGCTGATGAACCGACGCGCCGGCGGCGTTGGATTCGCTTCCATCATCGGTGCTTGCCGCGAGCAGGCGTTGACCGAAGTCAACGGTTCGGGGCCGCTACGAAACCGGCGCGAGAAGAAGCTGCCGGCCGCTGGCCCACATCCGCCGCTAGCCCGGCGACTTCTCGTCCGACCGGAAACCTTGCTCGATATCGAGGATCTTCCGGGCGCACACGTCGTATTGCCATCCCGGGCCGCCGTTGCTGTCGTACATGCCCTTGCACATCGCCTTGAGCCGGATCACGGAGCCACCGCCACCCGATTCCGCGCGTGACGCCCACAGATAGACTTCTCCGGCCAGATACGGCTGCGCCGTTTCGATCCGGTCCGTGCCGAATCGCGTGATCCGGGTCGACGAATGATCCTGGACGTAGCGCCGCGTGCGGCTCCATGCCCGGTCGCATTCGGACGGTGTCGAACATTGCAGCGATGCGGCCTGACGCATCGCAAGAAGTTGCGTCTCCGTCGACCTGAAGGCCGCGAGCCGGTCCGGTCCTGCACACGCACCCGACGCAAGCAGCACGCCAACCATCAACAACCGTCGTTTCATCGCCAATGCCTCGTGAGGCCGAGAGTTCCGCTCGCAACGGAAGGGCATGATCGCGCTCGGCGTCAAGCCGACGGTATCGCGACCGGTATGCTGCATCCCGCATGCAGCCGCGCGCCACATTGCGCAAGCGCTGAGTTCAACTGTATTGCCACTCCAGCGAACGCGGTTGACGTGTGTCAATCGCGCCTGCGCAGCGAGCGGCGGCGCGCCGATGCCGACCGCGCCGGTGCAGCCGCCGAAAAAGCGGTGCTCGCTGCATCGATGCCGTTGACCGGCGTCAACACCGACGAATCGGCGTGCGATAGCGTCATCACAGACAAGCAACGGGAACACCACTCGCGGCCCGGGTGGGCCGCCCTCGTCACCCGCGTCCACGTGGCGCCATCCATCCGGTTACTGCACTATGTCAGCCCCCGTCAACACGGCTCCTGCGGAATCGACGCGCCAGACGGCGCACGCGTCGTCGGAACTCGCAGCACCGCCCGGCCTGTCGAGCGCAGAAGCCCGCTCGCGCAAGGCCGAATTCGGACCCAATACGGTCAGGGAAACGACACCTTCGTTCACTCGGGTGTTACTGACCAAACTATGGGCGCCGGTACCGTGGTTGCTTGAAGCCTCGATCGTCCTTCAGCTCGCCATCGGCGCGTATATCGAAGCAGCAGTGATTACCGTTCTGCTCGCATTCAACGTCGTACTGTCCCTGATACAGGAGCAGCGCGCGGCAACCGCGCTCTCGGTGCTGCGCAAACAACTCGAACCGACGGCCCGGGTCCGTCGCGACGGCCGCTGGATCCGCGTTCCGGCCGCCGATCTCGTGCCGGACGATGCCATCGAGCTGCCGATCGGAGCGGTCGTCCCGGCGGACGTACACGTAACGAACGGCTTCGCTACGGTCGACCAGGCGATGTTGACAGGCGAGTCGACGCTGGTGGACGTCCCCGCTGGATCGCTGGTCCACTCGGGTTCGATCGTGAAGCGCGGTCATGCGCTCGGCATCGTCACGGCAACGGGCACGCGGACCTATTTCGGTCGAACCGTCGAACTGGTGCGCATCGCCCATGCCCCGAGCACCGAACAGCATGCGGTGCTCGGGGCGGTCAGATATCTCGGGATGATCAATGGCGCTATCGCGCTCGTCGCGCTCGGCTATGCCCGTTATCTTGGTTTCTCCTCCGGCGAGTTGCTCCGCCTCGCGCTCACGATGCTGCTCGCGACCGTTCCCGTGGCATTGCCCGCGACCTTTACCCTGTCCGCCGCACTCAGCGCGCTTTCGCTCAGTCGGCGCGGTGCGTTGCCGACACGCCTGTCGGCCGTTCACGAGGCCGCGGCCATGGACGTGCTGTGCTCCGACAAGACCGGCACGCTCACACGGAACGCGGCGGAAGTCACCGAAGTCGCGCCTCAGCCCGGTTACACACCGGAACAGCTGTTGGACCTCGCGGCACTCACTTGCGAACCGGCCGGAGACGATCGGCTCGATGCCGCGATCCTTCGCGCGGTGGCCATGCGAGGCGGCGAACCGTGTCCGGACCGAACGGTTCGACGCGTGCCGTTCGACCCCGACACGAAGATGTCGCAAGCGTTCGTGCAAGACGCCGACGGAAGACCGATGCATGTCGTAAAAGGCGCGTTGCAGGCGCTCGAACGGATCATGGAGTGCAATTCCGACGTGCGCGCGAACTCAGACGCCCTCGCGCGCGACGGACGGCGCATCATCGCGGTCGGGGTGGAGACGGCGGACGGCCGGCGCAGCCTGGCCGGACTCATCGCACTCACCGATCCGCCGCGCGCGGATGCCGCGACGCTGATCGAGTCGCTCCGCGCGCTCGGCGTGCGCACGATCATGGTAACGGGCGACTCGGCCGCGACGGCTGCCGCCATCGCGCACGACATCGGCCTGCGGCCGACGCCGTACCCACGCGACAATGGTTTCGATGGAGCGAAGCTGGCGCGATTCGACGTATTCGCGCGCGTGATGCCCGAGGACAAGTACCGCCTCGTCCAGGCACTGCAGGGAGCCGGTCACGTGGTCGGCATGTGCGGCGACGGCGTCAACGATGCGCCCGCATTGCGCCAGGCCCAAGTGGGCATAGCCGTGTCGAACGCCAGCGATGCCGCGAAGGCCGCCGCCGCGATCGTTCTCACGGAACCCGGACTGTCGGGAGTCGTCGCGGCCGTCAGCGAAGGGAGAATGGCGTTCCGGCGACTGCTCACCTATACGCTGAACATGCTCGTCAAAAAGATCGAGATCGTATTGTTGTTGACGGTCGGCCTCATCACTTTGCACCGACCGTTGATCACGCCGATGATCATGATCATCCTGCTGGTCACGAACGACTTCCTGACGATGTCGCTGACGACCGATCGCGCGGAGCCTGCGCAAGCCCCGCAGCGCTGGAACATGCCACGCATCGTTCTTGCCGCAACGCTCTTCGGTTTCGGCAAGCTCGCGTTTTCGGCTTGCGTGATTGCCTTCGGCGCATTCGAGGGCCATCTGGCGCCCTCGTCCATCCTGACGCTCGGTTTCCTGGCGATTGCATTCGGCAATCAAGCGATGATCTACGTGCTCCGGTCGCGCAAGCGTGTCTGGAGTTCGATGCCGAGCCGCTGGCTGCTGATTTCTTCCGTCGTCGACGTCGCGATCGTCTGTGCGCTCGCCTTGTCCGGCACCCTGGTGACCGCGCTCCCGCTACAGTGGATCGTCGGCGTCGCCGTGGCGGCATCGGGTTTCGCGCTCGTCGTGGATCAACTGAAGGTTTTTGCCGGCCGCCGACTGAACATCGGCTAGCATGCCAACTGCATGTCCGTACCGCGTGCCGGGCCGCACGGCTTGCCGTCTGCACGGCGCGGAGACTTCACACGGCAAGCGTGGCCGTCGACGATCGGCCGCCCCCCAGGGCGCCTGCTTGACGGACATCAAGTGGAAACATGCGTGGGTCGGCTGCAATAGAGGGCGTCGAATCGGCGATCCTTGGCCGGTCAACCCGATCCGGTGACATCGAGCTAGCGAGAACGTGCCATTGCCCGATGCTCGTTTGGAACCCACTCCAGCGGGGGCGGCAACACGTATGCGCGCCCCGTATAACCGATCCGTTCATCATGTCCCGAGCGCCGCATGTCCCGTTCGCGCTGCATCGCGGAAATGCACGACGAAAGTCGACGCAATTCGATCGCGCAATGCGCCGACCCGCCATCTATCCCCACCCCGCGGGCCGGATCGAGCGGATCGAAACCCATCTGTCCGTCGTTTATCTGGCCGGGCGCTATGCGTACAAGCGCATCAAGCCGGTGCACTTCGCCTTCGTCGATCTGATGCGGCCTGAAGAGCGGCGGCGCTGCGCGCTCGCAGAATGCACGCTCAATCGGCCGTTCGCCGGCCCGCTGTACCTGGGTGTCTGGCCGCTCGTCGCGCACGGCCGGCGATGCGCGTTCGCCGCACCGGTGCCGACCGGCGGGCGCCGGCGCCGGCAGCAGACGGTCCCGGGCGAGTATGTGGTGCGCATGCGCCGGTTCGACGCGCAGGCGATGTTGTCGGTTCGCAGCGCATCGCGCGACGACGGTCTGGCGGATGCGGATGCCCTCGCCGATACGCTGGCCCACCATCATCTGCACGCGCCGCGCCGGGCGCCACGCGGCCATTCCGGCAGCGCGGCGAGCGTCGCGGCCCAGTGCCGCCCCTTGCTCGACACGCTCGACGTCACGGTGCCGGACGAAGCCGCGCTGAGCGCATGGTACGAAGCCGAACTGGCCCGCATCGCACCGTTGCTCGCCGATCGGCATGCGCGCGGTTTCGTGCGCGCATGTCACGGCGACCTGCATCTCGAGAACATCGTGCGCTGGCGGAACCGGATCCTGATGTTCGACTGCATCGAATTCGACGACGCGCTGCGCTGGATCGACGTGGCGAGCGATCTCGCGTTCGCGCTGATGGATTTCTCCGCTCACGGACGCGCGGATTGCGCCCACCGCCTCCTTTCCGGCTGGCTGGCACGCACGGGCGACCATGCGGCACTGGGCGTGCTGCCGTGCTACTTCGTCTACCGTGCGCTGGTGCGCGCGCTGACCGCCCGGCTGCGCGGTGACGAAGCGGCGCGCGCCGGCTATCTGCGCGTTGCGTCGGCGATGGCCGATGCGCGACGCGATGCGCTGCCGGCGCTGCTCCTGTGTCACGGGGTTTCCGGGTCGGGCAAATCGGTGGCCAGCCATGCGCTGGCCGCGCAACTCGGCGCGATCCGGTTGTCCAGCGACGTCGAGCGCAAGCGCCTGGCCGGTGCATCGACCGACACCCGCCTGTCCCCCGGCGCCTATTCGGACACCGCGATCGACGAGATCTACGAACGGCTGCTTTCGGAGGCTCGCGTGGTTCTCGACAGCGGCTACACGGCGATCGTCGATGCGACGTTCCTGCGCCAGCACAACCGGACGGCGTTCATCGCCCTCGCCGCACGGCTCGACGTACGCGTTGCGATGCTCGATTTCACCGCGAGTCCGGCAACGCTCGCCCGGCGTGTCGCGGCCCGCGCGGCGCACGGACGCGATGCCTCCGATGCCGACACCGCCGTACTGGCCCGACAGATCGAGCATGCCGACCCGCTGACCGAAGCCGAATTGGCAATCGCGATTCGTTTCGACACCGATTGCGATGCCTCGGCGTACGAAAGCCGCGCATTCTGGGCGCCGTTGCTCGCCACGCTGCGCACGTAAGCACGCGGGGCGCATGCCTCAAGCAAGCGGGCCGCCGCGCCGGACGCCGGCCCCGCAACGTCACGCGCGGAAACGCTGCTCCTCGATCTGCTGCAGCTTGCCGACTTCCACGACGCCGCCGAGCAACCCCGCGAGATGCTCGACGATATCGTCCAGCGTCACGATGCCGGCGAGGCGCCCTGCATCGTCGACGACCGGCAGTCTCCGAATGCCCGAGCGGCGCATCTCCTCGAGCGCGACGCCGATCTCGTCGGTGTCGGACACGACGACGAGGCCCCGCGACATGATCTGGCCGGCCGTCACGTCGCCCGGATCGTCGCCGCGGGCCATCACCTCGATCACCAGGTCGCGGTCGGTCACCAGGCCGATCGGAATGGCTTCGCCGTTGCGGTACTCGATCACGACGATGTCGCCGACATGCGCGTGCCGCATGCGATCGGCGAGTTCAAACGCACTGCAGTCGACCGTGCACGATTCGACCGGTTGGGTACTGATTCTTCCGATGTGCATGATGAAGCTCCCGTTGCCCTTCGCGTGGACGATACGCATGCGCAGCGCCCTGCGGCGACGCATGTTTCCCGAGTTCAGGGTAAGCGCGGCGCCCCGGGCAGGGTTGACGCACGTCAACCTGCTGCTCGCCGTCGTTGCCGACAACGCGCGGACGGCAACGCGGCGACCGTCCATGATCTGTCTCAACGGCCACGCACGTGCCACCGCTAACGTGACGGTATGTCGTGAAATTCGATTCCGGCCGCACCGCCGGCCGGCAACGCCACATCCGTCCCGCGGATTCCGTCGCCATGACCTACGCATTGATTCTGGTGAACTTCGCCGTGTTCATCGCCGAGGCGAGCGGCTGGCCGGTGCTCATCGACCTGTTCGCGCTATGGCCGCCCGCACGACCGGGCGCGCCGGCGACACCGGATTTCCACGTCTGGCAGTTGCTGACCTACAGCGTGCTGCATGCCAGCCTCGCCCATATCGCGTTCAACATGTTCGGGCTCTACATGTTCGGACGCGACGTCGAACGCGTGCTCGGGCGCGCGCGCTTTCTCGCGCTCTATCTGGCGAGCGTGCTGGCCGGCGCGATCACGCAGCTCGCGGTGATCCGGGCGCTGCCGCCCAGCGACGCACCGACCGTCGGTGCGTCGGCCGGCGTTTTCGGCGCGTTGATCGCTTATGCCGTGCTGTTTCCGAAACGGCGCGTCGTGCTGCTGTTTCCGCCGGTGCCGATGCCAGCATGGCTCTTCGCGACCGGTTATGCGTTGACCGAATTGCTGTCCGGCCTCAGCGGCGACACGAGCGGCGTCGCGCATTTCGCCCATCTCGGCGGAATGCTCGGCGCCCTCGTGTGCCTCGCCTTCTGGCGAACACGCGCGGACGAGCGCGCGTGACACCTGGTCCCGCCGATGGCGGGCACGGTCGCTAGATGCTGAGATATCCCTGGAACAGCCACGGCGGGCCGGTTCTCTCGCCTGTCGCGCGACCGCTCGCAGCGGGCACGCAGACGCCCGAGAAACCGGGCGATCCGTCCTGCCAGAACGACGGCACGAAGGAGAATTCGCCGTTGACCGTCACGACGAAGTCGCGATTGAACTGCGACGGCGCAAAAATCGTTACCTCGTGGAAGAACGACGCGGCGTCGTCGTGCGCCGTGCTGCGCGCGGCAAGCAGCCCCCTGGAGTCATAGCGCGCCGGCAGCGTGTAGATCTTCCCGCCACGCTCGACCGCTTCCGCCGGCGTGAACACGAGTTCCACCCCCGGGTACGGCAAACGGTAAGGCTCGCGACAGATCGGGCCGTCGGGCCCAAGCGCGAGCGGCGGATGAGCCCAGAGCGAAAGCGACAGTGGGCTCGTGCGCTGGGCGAAGTATTCGGAAAGCCAGTTCATGGTCAGTCCTCCCGTGAACGGTCATTGACGTCGAGTTGCGGAGCGTGTCTGCCGGATCGACGCGGTTGCGTCGACGGTTCGTCCAGCGTCGCACGCCCCGCCGCGCGACGCTTGATGCCGATCAAGCACGCGATCGACATGCGCCCCGAATGGTCAGCGGCCGAACGTGCGGGTATGGTCGTCGTAGTCGAACAGTCCTGCGTAGCGGCCCCAGTCGGTCACGACCCGCAGCGCCTGCTCCGCGCTGCGCGGATCGAGATGATCCTCGAGTTCGAGCTCGAAACGCGCGCGCGGCGCGCGGTGCCCTTCGCGTTCGCCCAGCACTTCGTCGATATGTTCGGCGAGCGGCACGAACCGGACGACATGCTCGCGAAACAGACACCGCCGGGCATCGTCGTCGCTTTGCGCGAACACGTGGCCCGCGGCACTCAGCCGGATGCTCCGGTCGTGCCATTCGGCAAACGCGAGCAGATGAAGCGCGGCCGCCGTCGAATACAGCGCGTCGGTCCGGAGCGCCAGCGCCGATGCAATCGTGCCGAGCTCCGCATGACCGTCGTATGGCGCGGCCGCGAGCGTGTCGATGAATCCCGCGAGATGGTGGCTCGACACGTCGGGCAGCTTCATGGCCAACGCACTGCCCGTCGCTTCCCGGCCTGCCGCCGCGTCGGTGATGCGTGCGGTGAGCGTCGCATAGATCCGGCCGACGATCGCCTGAACGGCCGGATCGTGCCGACTGCGCGGACGCGGCAACGGCACGCTCAGCGTCGCCTCGATGTGCGCCGGACCGGCGCCGAGCACCAGGATGCGATCGCACATCAGCACGGCTTCCTCGATGTTGTGCGTCACCATCAGCACCGACCGGATCGACAGCTGGTGCGCGTCCCACAGGTCGAGAAAATCCGTGCGCAGCGTTTCCGCGGTCAGCACGTCGAGCGCCGAGAACGGCTCGTCCATCAACATCAGCACGGGTTCGCTGACGAGCGCGCGGGCGAAACCGACCCGCTGACGCATGCCGCCCGACAGTTCGCGGGGAAACGCCGATTCGAACCCGTCGAGCCCGATCAGCTCGATCGCAGCGGCCGCGCGGGCGCGTGCGTCGCTCGGCGCCAGACCCAGCGCGTCGAGGCCAAGCTCGACGTTTTCGATGACGGTCAGCCACGGGTACAGCGCGAAGGTCTGGAACACCACCGCGATGCCGTCGGTCGGACCGGCGAGCGGCGCACCGCGATACGTCACCGCGCCGGACGACGGCTTGACGAGCCCGCCGGCGATCCTCAGCAGCGTGGACTTGCCCGAGCCGGAGCGGCCGAGTAGCCCGAGGATCTCGCCTTCGTGCAGCGCGAGATCGATATCGGCCAGCACGTGCAGCGGCTCGCCGGACGGCTTCGTGAACGATTTGCATACGGCCCGCATCTCGAGCACGACCGCCGCCGGGTCCGAAGGCGGTGCGGCCGCGCTCGCGACATTTCCTTCCGTGTATTCGCTGAGGTTCGGCACACGGGTCTCCCGTGAGTAAATGATCGGTGGAGGGCTCAATCGAGCCGCGTGCGGCGCTCCGCGAACGCGTACATCGGGCGCCACACGAGCCGATTGGTCGCGATCACGAGCAGCGACATCACGGCGACGCCGAGCGCGATGCGCGGATAGTCGCCGGCGTCGGTCATCCGCGCGATGTAGGCGCCGAGTCCGCCGGCGTCCAGGCGCGTGCTGCCCCAGCTCACGGCCTCGGCGACGATGCTCGCATTCCATGCGCCGCCCGACGCGGTAATCGCGCCCGTCACGAAGTACGGCAGGACGCCCGGCAGCATGACGTGTCGCCACCAGGTCGCCGGCCGCACCCGGAAGCATGCGGCCGCTTCGCGCAGGTCGGCCGGGAACGCGCTCGCACCGGCGATCACGTTGAACAGGACATACCATTGCGCGCCCAATATCATCAGCGGGCACAGCCAGATGTCGGGTTCGAGCCGCAGGCGCACGATCGCGAACACCGCGACCGGAAACAGCAGGTTCGCAGGGAACGCGGCAAGGAACTGCGTGACGGGCTGGATGCGAGCGGCCACGCGCGGCCGGAGTCCGATCGCAATGCCGATCGGCACCCAAATCGCCGACGCGAGCGTGACCAGCACGGTCACGCGCACGAACGTGAGCCCGCCTTCGGTTGCGACGACGCGCAGGTCCGCCCAGGTGAGCGTCGCGCGGCCGAGCCGGAACAGTTCGTACGCCGCATACGCGCATCCCGCGCCGCACAGGGCGAACCAGAGCACGTCGCCCGTGTGTCGCGGGAGCACGACCCGGTCGCGCCATCCCGACATGAACCCGTGCAGCCGCGCGCGCGCCGCTCGACGCAGCACCGCGCGGATCGGGCCGGCCGCACGGCCGATCCATCGCGACCGGTGGAACAGGTCGAGCATCCAGCTGCGCGACGCGACCGTGGGCGCGGCATCGCCATAGCGGAACCGTTCCGACCATGCGACCAGCGGCCTGAACAGCAACTGGTCGTACAGGACGATCGCGACGCTCATCGCGACGATCGCCCAGCCCACGGCAGCGAGGTCGCGATTCGCGATCGCCTGCGCGACGTAGGCGCCGACGCCCGGCAGGTCGACGTGCAGGTTGCCGACCGCGATCGCCTCGGACGCGACCACGAAAAACCAGCCGCCCGACATCGACATCATCGCGTTCCAGACGAGCCCCGGCATCGCGAACGGCACGTCGAGGCGCCAGAAGCGCTGCCACGCGGACAGCCGGAAGCTGCGGCTGGCCTCGTCGAGATCGAGCGGCACCGTGCGTAGCGCCTGATAGAAGCTGAACGTCATGTTCCAGGCCTGGCTGGTGAAGATCGCGAAGATCGCTGCGCACTCGGCGCCGAGGATCCGCCCGGGAAACAACGACAGGAAGAACAGCACCGTAAACGACAGGTAGCCGAGGATCGGCACCGACTGCAACACGTCGAGCAGCGGGATCAGCACGCGCTCGGCGCGACGGCTGCGCGCCGCCGCGGTCGCGTAGACGAACGTGAAGACGATCGACGCGAGCAGTGCCGCGAACATGCGCGCGACGGTGCGCAGCGTGTAGCCGGGCAGCGCCATGGGCGACAGCGAAATGGCCGGGGGATGCGCCACCGCGAGCGGGCCGGCCATCTGGTGCGCCGAGATGCCGGCCAGCAACAGGAAACCGACCACGATCAGCATCGCGGCGAGATCCCGCCAGCCCGGCACGGGCAGCGTCCAGCGCCCGCCCCGCAATACCTCCGCATGGTGCTCCACGACGCCTCTCCCGCCGATGATGGCGGTTCATCTTCCCGGGCGGGACGGCCGGCACGCTTGACCTGCGTCAACCGCCCTGCAATGCGTGGCGCCACGATTGCAGCGAGTCCTGCCGCGCAACGGCCACCGTTCAGGAGCATCCCGATGACACCCGTTCCGGCCACGCCGTACCGCACCGACGAGCGCGCCTGCGTCGGCTCACGCGGCGGGGTACGCGTTCGCGAGCGCCTCGACGAACGCGTCGAGGCGCTCCGGCGCGAGCCGGTTGATGCCGGCCGCCCCTTCCCGGCCGCCGCCCTCCGGAAATGCGCGACAAAGACGATCGGCGCCGTACGGTGCGGCGACGGGCGCGCGAACGCTGACGGTGTACCCACCGAAGGGCGACAACGTCAGCACCGCGTGAGCGCGCGCCGCGTCACCACGCGCGAGCCGATTCGCGAAAACGCCGCGCACGCGACGCGCCCAGCGCGCGTCGGGGAGGATATAGACGTCCGCCCCCGGCAGCGCGATGTTCGCGCGCTGTCGCTCCGCACGCGCGATATCGCGTCGCCGGTTGGCGTCGAGCCGCCGCGCGAGGGGCGAACTCGCGAACTCGAGCGGGTTCGCATATTGCCGCACCGCCGCATACACGGCCAGCGGTGCCATGAAGAGATCGTCCGGGTAATCGCCGTAACCGTTGTAGTTGACGGATTCGCCGAGCACCTGCAGACGGTAGGCATCGGCATCCGTCAGGCCGCAGGCGGCGGCGAGCCTGCCGGCCACGACGACGAGATTGTCGCCATAGGCGCCGACCACCGCCCAGAGGCGCTGCCGGCCCGCCAGATACCGGTCGACGATGACGCTCGTACAGGTGTCCGGCGCCGTGTCGATATGCGCGCGAAGGTGCGGATGAGCGGGCACGGCGCCGGGCATATGGTGATCGAAATAGTCGACGTCGACCCCGCGCGCAAGCAGCGCATCGAGTGCCGCGCGGTTCGCGTCGAGCGAAACGTCCAGGACGGTGACGATGTCGCCTCCGACGGCCGGCACGCGCGCGAGCAGCGCGATGTCGCGCTTGGGGCCCGTCACGAGCACCGACTCGGCCGGCATCTCGAGCCGGAGCTGCTGAAGCGAACACATGCCGTCCGCATCGCCGTTGAACACGTCAAAGCGCGTCATGATTCGCGACGCCCGACGACTGCATGAATCGAGGTGGCCATGCCATGGAACGACGCCCTTTCAGCGAACGAGGCTCGCGCAACGCCGCCACCTTGTCGCTCAGCGTGATCGCGCGGCCTGCCGGGATGTGGGCGTCGTTCATGCCGCTTGCTGCCCCGCGTGCGCGTCCAGCCTCGCATTCTCCTGCGCGACGAGTGCCGCCAGCGCCGGAGAAATCGCCGGCTGCAGCGGCATGACGGGCGCCAGCGTCTGCATCGGATCGGGCAGCGTGGACAGTTCGCGCATTGCGTGAATGCGGCTCTCGCCGAGCGTGGGGGCCGCGAGTCGTGCCCCTCCGATCATGACGGGCTGCAACAGCGGGGTGCCGTCGAGTTGCTCGCCGTCGAGTCCGAGGCTGTCGGCGGCGATTCGTCCGTCCGGGCCGTATTGCCGAAACACCTGCTTGCGGCCGGGCAGCGTCGCCTTGCCCTCCGAGCATTTGCAGCGCGCCCGGCCCGCATACTCGACGAGCTTGTACGCGCAGTCGAGGCACGGCGCGTCCGCCGACGTGCTCATCTGCGTGCCGATTCCGAAACCGTCGATCGGCGCATGCTGGTGGACGAGCTCCCGCAGCCGGAATTCGTCGAGATTGCCGCTCGCGAAAATCGTCGCGTCCGTCAGGCCGCCGTGGTCGAGAATCGCGCGCACGTTGCGAGCGTGCGCCGCCAGATCGCCGCTGTCGATCCGGACGCCCTTGATGCGCACGTTGTCGGGCGCAAGCCGCCGCGCCAGTTCGACGACCTTGTGTGCCGCGTGCTCCGTATCGTATGTGTCGATCAGCAGCAACGCGTTGTCCGGTTGCGATCGCGCGAAATGCTCGAACGCGAGCGCTTCGTCGTCGTGCGCCTGGACGTATGAATGCGCCATCGTGCCGTACACGGGAATGTCGTAGCGCAACCCCGCGAGCAGCGTCGCCGTGCCGCAGAATCCCGCCAGGTAGCTGGCCCGCGCGGACAGCATCGCCGCCTCCGCGCCATGCGCGCGCCGCATGCCGAAGTCGACCAGCAACCTGCCATGCGCGACGAGCGTGGCGCGTGCGGCCTTGCTGGCAACCAGCGTCGCGTAATGGAGCAGGTTCATCACGCGGCTCTCGACGAACTGCGCCTCGCGAAGCGGCGCCGTGATCCGCACGATCGGTTCGTCGGCGAAGAACACCGTGCCTTCCGGCATCGCGTCGACCGTACCCGTAAAGCGCAAGCCGGCGAGCGACGCGAGGAAATCGGCGCGCAAGCGCCCGGTCGCAGCCAGTCGTTCAACGGCGGCAGCCGGAAAGCGCAGGCCCGCCAGATAGTCGAGCACGGACGCCAGTCCCGCCGCCATCAGGAATGCCCGATGCTCGGGCAGCGCCCGTACGAAGAACTCGAAGCTGGCCGTGTCGTTCATTCCGGCATCGAACGCGGCCTGCATCATCGTCAGTTCATACCAATCCGTCAGCAGCACGTCGTCGACGTCAGCGTCCGGCCAGGATCCGTTCATCATGTGCCCTCCCGCGCCGCTCGCGCGCATTCGTGCAGCCTGTAGCCGGCCGCTGCGATACCGACAAGCGTCGCTTCCGTCATTGCGGCGCGGGGCCCGAGGTCGAGGGAACCGCGGTCCACACGCCATTGCACGACGCGACATACGGATAGTATCCGCGCGGGTCGTTGCAGTAGTACCACGCGCGCGCAGGCGGCAGCCGCGCCGGCGTGGGTGGCGGCCGCTGAACGACGATCGCAGGCGGAATGTAGGTCGGATACGGATACATCGGTTCAGGATAGATGTACCAGTAGCCGTCGACGACCCACCACCACGCGTAGCGCCCGCCGTGCCAGTCCTGAACCCATCGACCGCGCTGCCACCGCGTACGCTCCCTCGGCGCGAAATGGCGAAAGTCCCGCCCGTGGAAATCCCTGCCGTGGAAATCGTGGCGGGGCACATGGCGCGCATGCTGCGCATGTGCCGGCTGCGTCGGCACGCAGCACGCGGCCGCGCACACGACGAGCAAGCGGCATGCGCGTCTGAGCCTGTTCATGGTCGTCATTCTTCGCGGAGATGCGATCCATCGTATTGAGGCCGCGCCGCGCAGCTTTGACCGGGATCAACGCATGCCCGCGGCCCGGCGGGACGCCGGCGACGCGGCAATCGGAGGCTTCAGGTCATGCCGTGCTCGCCGGTTCGCATGCGGCGCAGATGACGGTAAGCAACGCCGTCCATCAGTACGTGAACGTGTCCGATTTCTTCATCTCGACCCACGTCATTCCGCTTCGCAACCCCTCCAGCGCTGCCTCGCGTTCGGTCGCGAATACCCGGTGATGCGGGAACACATGCTCGCACTTGCAGTCGGGCGAGCGGACCGTCACGTGGACACGGCAGCGGTACCCGCCGGTCTCGACGCCAACCGTTTCGATCGCCACGGTCCAGTCCGCCTCGTTCAATTCACCGGAAATCGTCATGATTACCCCTTTCCTCGCCGTGCGAGCGCATGCCGCTCCCATCATCAGTCGCGCCACGCCGCGAGCCGCGATGGCGATCTCCGGCCCGCCGCCTGAAGAGCCATATCGGGCCGGCGACGAGGCCCAGGATCGCCGCCCACAGCAGAAGCACGTAGCCGAACAATTGCCAGAATTCGCCGACCCGCTGCTGCAGGATCCATGTGCGGTACGACGCGACGTCGCTCGCGGCATCCGGATACGACGCGCGATAAACGAACAGCGGCAGGCAGACGTCCTGTTCGGGGATCGGTGTCGTCAGCATCGACCCGGCCGGCCGAGCACCCACGCGCCCGCATTCCGGCGCGGTCATGCCGGCCACGACACCGGTGCTCACCGGATGGTCGTGGATCGCGCCGAGCCACGTCGTCGCGCTCGACAGCAGCAGGCAGAGACCGATTGCGCCGAGCCACCGGCGCATCCGGTTGCGCGGGTCGGTGTGCCGGCCGCGTGTCATGGATTCGCGCGCGTCCGGAGGGCGCGTCGCACCGACATCGAGACCGCCGCTGCGCCATGCGCGGCGCGACGGAAGCTGGAATCGACCGGATCAGCCACGCTGCTTCTCCTCGAAATACGGCTGGCGGGCCGCCACGAGCCGCAACTCGTCGAGCAGCGCCGCGGCCGCGCGCAGCAGATCGTCGAGCGAGACGATGCCGACCAGTTCGCCGTCGCCGCCGACGACCGGTAATCGACGGACGCCGTGCTGGCGCATCCGCTTCGCGAGGAGCCAGATGTCGTCGTCGACGTTCGCGGTCGCGACGGGCGCCGACATGATGTCACCGACGAACAGCGAGCCGGCCTGCGCATCGGGGCTGACCACCGTCAGCACGATGTCGCGATCGGTTACCACACCGACCGGCACGCATCGCCCCTCCTGTTCGCGCACGACGATCAGATCGCCGGCGTGCGCGTCGCGCATCATTTCCGCCGCCTCGACGACGGTTGCTTGTGCCGAACACGTGGCAACATCGCGGGTACAGAGCATCGCGGCATTCATGTTCGTTCTCCCGGCCGGGGCGAGGCGGAACATCGATCGATGTCCGCCGCCGCCCGAACCATCATGCAACGGTAAGTTGATCGACCACGTCGCGCACGCCCGCCGCCGACCATGCGGCATCGAAGGCAAGCCGCCGTTCGCCCGGCGAGCCCACCTGGCCGGTCAACGTCACGATGCGTTTGTACGCTTTCACGCCGATGCGCACCACGTCGATCGACGGGTCCCGCTCGCTGTCGCCAGTCATGGCCATCGACTCCGATTCGCAATCGATGAAAGCAACGGTAATTCCCGCGGCGCCGCGTGGAATTGATACAGGTCAGCGCACGGCGTGGTGCACCATCCCGGCCGAGGCCTCCGCCGCGATCGTGCGACACGCAATCGTGACGTCGACATTGCGCCCTCGCCTGGCGCGATCGCGTGTGGCGAGCCGCAACACCATCTGACGGCCGTCGGCCGACAGGCGGGCAGCCGCTTCCGCAAGCGGCGCCGAATCCAGCCGAACGAGACCGCGATCGACGAGGCAGCGCAAGTCGGCGGGGTCGCCCTGCGGGCGCATCGGCTCGCTGGCGAGCACCATCAGGATCGCGATTTCGTGGGGGCTCAGCAGCCGGTCGCCATCGGCGTCGATCGGCTGCTGCAGGTGAGGCGCGACTGCAGGCAGTGCCGATGCTTCGGAACGGGAAATGATCTGGCGATTCGACGTGTTCGTGAACAAGAGGGGCATGTTGATGTCCGTATCATGAACGTGAAGACGTAGACGGCACGCGGCATGTCAATCGTGGTCGAGTTCGACATGCGAGAACGTCGATATTCGCTCCTGCCGGGCAATCGTTCTTGATGCAGGTCATCCTGCTGGCGCGCGAGCAATCGAAACGGTCGCTGATTCGTCTGACCCAATGCCATCGAGGTACCGACGCGCTCGCGGCGCGAGACCAGGCCGGATTGCTGCCCGGTTTTTCATGTGGAATTTTTCGTTCACCCGGTGCGGCACGATCTCGTTCAATCCGGCACTGCGAATCATTTTCTTCAATCGTTGTTGCTCGACGAGCCGCTCGATCGCGATGCGCTCGCCGAGCTCGTGTGCGCGTGGCGGTTCGCAGACAATCCTTGGGGGCTGGACACGGTATGTCGCGTCGCTCGGCGCCGGGATCCCGTGGTTCGGCCAGGGCGTGGGACCGGCATCGACGTCAGCGCGGCACGCACTTCGCCGGTCGTGTGACGTTGCCCGTTACGCGCTCATGCGCCGTTCGCGGTCGGCAAGCCGGTGAGCGATCGACCGTGCGAAATGGGCGAGCTTCCCGGCGGCCAGGCCGCGACCGATATCGCGTCCGGAAATCGCGCACGTCTCGATCGGCGTCTGCCGCGCCAGCGCCTGCATCTGCCCGAATGCTGTCAGGTCGCCGCGCTGGCCCATCGTGCAGAAGAATGCGGTCGCGCGCAGTTCGCTCCCGTGCCGCGCGAGCCAGGTCGAAACCGGCGTCGATGCACGACCCGCCCAGACCGGCGTGCCTATCACGACCACATCGTATGCGGACGGCGAACAGGCCGTCGGCCGGAGGTCCGCGGCACGATCGCGGATCACGTCAGCGAGCGAACGCAGGAAACCGACGGCCCCCGCCCGCCGCCGATCGTCGACTTCCTGAAGCCGTTCGCAATCCGCGTCGAGTTCCGTGGCAAGCCGGCGTGCAATCGCCGCCGTCGTTTCACTGCGCGAGTAGAAAACGACGAGCATGCGTCGAGACGTGTCCATATTCCACTCCGTGCATCCGTCCGGGATCCGTAGACCAGCTTATGCACCGCCGATCGGGGCGACGCTGATGCAGGTCAAACCGTCGCGGCACGTTCGGGCGACAGTAGGCTTGTTCGAATTTCCCGCGATTTTCCGCCCATGTGCCATGTGGTATGACCTGATCGAACAGCAACGGCAATGGTTGCGAACGTGGGAAGCGGCGGCGCGCTTCACGTGCGGTCTCTGGCCCGATGTCGCGTCGTCGTGCTACGCCGACCTGTGCGAACCCCTGCTCGACCTGCATGCCGATGCGCCACGGTTCGCCATCGATTCGGTCGACGTGGACGGCCGTCGCATCGACGTCGACGAAACGATCGTCGCGCACACGCCGTTTTGCACGTTGCGCCGCTTCTCGCGCCCGGGTGCGCGACGCGTGATCCTGCTTTGCGTGCCGCTGGCCGGCCATGCGGCCGTGATGATGCGGGAGACGGTCGAGACGCTGCTTGTCGACGGCGACGTGTGCATCACCGACTGGATCGATGCGCGCGATGTGCCGTGCGACGCGGGTCGATTCGGCCTCGACGAATATGTGTCGATGCTCGACCGCTTCATCGATACCCTGCTGGCGGACGCGCGTCCGGTGCACGTCGTCGCGGTCTGTCAGGCGACGTTTCCGTCGCTTGGCGCCATCGCGCTGCGCGCGCAACGCGACGCCGCGCTGCCGGCGAGCCTGACGTTGATCGGCGGCCCGCTCGATGCCCGCATCAATCCGAGTGCGCTCGGAACCGCGGCCCGCTCGCATTCGCTCGACTGGTGTCGCGCCACGCTGATCGATACGGTGCCGCATGGCTTCGCCGGATGCGGACGACAGGTATTTCCGGCCTATCTGCAGCGCGCCGAGATCGCGCTCACCTACCCGCAACACTACATGGCGCTGGTCAATGGCTATCGGCAAGCGGTGTCGAGCGGCGACGCCGACGCACTCGCAACCGCCCGCCGGGCGCTCCGCGAATACCTGACGCTTCTCGATATGCCGGCCGAATACTTCCTCGATACGGTCGACATCGTTTTCCAGCGCGCATGCCTGGCAAACCGAACGTGGCACGTCCACGGCCAGCGGGTCGAGCCCGCCGCGCTGCGCTCGATCGGGTTGCTGACCGTCGAAGGCAAATGCGATGCCGTCACCGGTGCCGGCCAGACTCATGCCGCGCTGGCGATGTGCAGCGGTCTCGAAGCGAATGCGCGGCAACGCGTCGACATCGACGATTGCGATCACTACGGACTCTTTACCGGCGATCACTGGCGCACCGACGTGCATCCTGTACTGCAGGCGGCGTTCGCCCGCGCCGAACACGGCCGGGCCCGCTCGTGCGCAGCGTGATGCGCCGTCCGCCTGGCCCGGTATGGTCGTCGAACAACCATCCGACACTGTTCAACCCGGCGACGCACGCTCGCCTGGCGCGGCATTTTCCGCGGCGGCCACGCGCCGCTTGACCGCAATGAAGCTGTCGGGGCTGACGGAAACCGAGTCGATGCCGCACGCGACGAGAAAATCGGCGAATTCCGGATGATCGCTCGGCGCCTGGCCGCACAGGCCAACCTTGGCCCCGGCGTTGCGGGCGGACTCGATCACGCGGGCGATCATCCACTTCACGGCTTCGTTCTGTTCGTCGAACAACCCGGCCAGTTCCGCCGAATCGCGATCGACGCCGAGCGTCAATTGGGTCAGATCGTTGCTTCCGATCGAGAAGCCGTCGAAGCGCTGCGCAAACTGGCTCGCCAGAATGACGTTCGACGGGATTTCGCACATCACGTAGATCTGCAATCCGTCTTCGCCGCGCTTCAGGCCGTTGGCGGCCAGGACCTCGAGCACGCGGTCCGCCTCGTCGAGCGTCCGGCAGAACGGGATCATCACGACGACGTTCCTGAATCCCATGTCGTTTCGCAGTCGCGCGATCGCCCGGCATTCGAGCCCGAATCCGTCACGGTAGCGCGGCGAATAGTAGCGTGACGCGCCGCGAAATCCGAGCATCGGATTTTCTTCCTGCGGTTCGAACTGCGCACCACCGACCAGATGCGCGTACTCGTTCGTCTTGAAGTCGCTCATGCGCACGATCACCGGCGCGGGATGACAGACCGCCGCGATACGCGCGAGGCCATGCGCCAACCGGTCGACGAAATAGTTCGACGGGTCGTCGTACCCCGACGTCAGCGCAGCGATCTCGCGCTTCGCATGCGCGTCGGTCAGCGCATCGTAGTGGGCCAGCGCCATCGGGTGAACCTTGATATGGTTGCTGATCACGAACTCCATGCGCGCGAGCCCGATTCCGTCGGCGGGCAGTCGCCACCATCTGAACGCCGCGGCCGGATTCGCGAGATTCAGCATGACCTGCGTGCGGGTGGCCGGCAGATCGGTCAGGTCGATCGCCTCCACGTGGTATTGCGCGATGCCTTCGTACACGAACCCGGCCTCGCCCTCCGCGCACGATACCGTCACTTCCTGTTGATCGTGCAGCATGCGGGTCGCGTTGCCGGTGCCGACGATGGCCGGCAATCCCAGCTCGCGGCTCACGATCGCGGCATGCGACGTGCGGCCGCCATGATCGGTGACGATCGCCGCCGCGCGGCGCATCACCGGCAGCCAGTCGGGATCGGTCGTGTGCGTCACCAGTACCGCGCCGTCGACGAATCGCCCCATGTCGTGCGGACTGTCGATCACGCACACGCTGCCGGCCGCGATCGCCTCGCCGACACTGACGCCGGTGAGCAGCTTGCGGCCGGTCTGACCAAGTTGGTAGGTCTTGATGGCGCTGGCTTCGCGCCGGGACTGCACCGTTTCAGGACGTGCCTGCACGACGAACAGTTCGCCGCTTATGCCGTCCTTTGCCCACTCGATATCCATCGGCTGGCCATAATGCGCCTCGATCGCGCAGGCCCACTTCGCAAGCGCCAGGATGTCGCGGTCCGCCAGCACGAAAGTGGCACGCTCGGCTTTCGAGGTCGGCACGTTGCGGGTCGGTGCATGCTCGTCGCGCGCATAGATCAGCTTGCATGCCTTGCCGCCGAGCGTCTTGCCGATGACAGGCGTGCACGCCGGATCGCCGAGCAATGGCTTGAACACCTCGTATTCGTCGGGGTCGACGGTGCCCTGCACGACATTCTCGCCAAGCCCCCACGCCGCGCTGATCAGCACCACCTTGTCGAATCCGGTTTCCGTGTCGAGCGAAAACATCACGCCGGACGCGCCGAGGTCCGAACGCACCATCCGCTGCACGCCGACCGACAGCGCGACGCGCAGGTGATCGAAGCCCTTTTCTTCGCGGTAGGCGATCGCGCGGTCGGTGAACAGCGACGCATAGCACCGGCGGCACGCCGCGAGCAGCGCATGTTCGCCGCGCACGTTCAGGTAGGTTTCCTGCTGGCCCGCGAAGCTCGCGTCGGGAAGATCCTCGGCGGTCGCGCTCGAGCGCACGGCGACATCGACGTCGTCTCCGCCGGCCTGTCGGCACAGTTGCCGATACGCATTCCGGATCGCGTCGGCGATGTCGTCGGGCCAGTCTCCGTGGAGGATCGCCTGCCGGATCGACGCACCGGCGTCGGCGAGCGCCATCTTGCGTGCGCCGAACGCCTCGAGCGTGCTGCCGATGACTTGCCTCAATCCGTTCGCATCGATGAATCGCCAGTACGCATCCGCGGTCGACGCGAACCCGGGTGGCACGCTTACACCCTGTGCAGACAGGTTGCCGATCAATTCGCCCAGCGATGCGTTCTTGCCGCCGACGCGTGCCACGTCGCCGCGCCGCAGGTCGTCGAACCAGACGACGTGTGCTTTCCCGTGATCCATGACGAGCCCTCCGATGGTCGCGGCCCCGAGTGACATGCGACAGGCGCGGTCCGGCATTGGCCGGCGCGGTCGGCCGAACACGGTCATCGTGGCCCGACACTTCAGCCTCTCTCGTGACCTGCATCAAGAACGGAGGCCGACGCGCGAACGGCGCTGCGTCGCCGGGCGGCATTCGCACTGGAAGCCGCGAACCAGGTCGGTTTCACGCCTGCGGGGCCAGGTGCGTCGGTGCGGATATCCGGCTCGCGATGAGGGTTCGCTTCCGGAGCAATGGCGTCACGGAATCCTGGCGCCCGATGACGCGGGTGACCGAGCCACCCGCCTCACTGAAAGAACTTCGAAAGCCACCCCGGCGCCGCCGCACGATCGAAAACCACGTGCAATTCCGGGCTGAACGAGCCGAATTCGAGCCCGTGCTGAGTCGCCAGCAGCGTCAGCGCCTGGCTCGTGTAGAACGAAATATGCCCGTTGCGCGGCACGCAATACCACCATTGCTCGATCCCGCGCGCAAGGATCTCCGGCGTGATCAGGGACGTCTGAAACAGCAGTGCCCCGGCAGGCCCCCTGTAGCGGATGATGTCGGCGAACAGGCTTCGGGGATCCGGATGATGCTCGAAGACTTCGAACGACAGGATCGCATCGAACTGCCCCTGCGGCGCGACGGGATGGCTGAACGGATCGTACGAGGTCACATCCGCGAACCCGCGCGCGGACAGCTTCTTTTCCAGCAGCCCGAGCCCCGAGCCGAAATCAAGAATGCGGTTCTCCCGCATCGACGGAAAGCTCGTGCAGATCAGGTCGGCGTGCTGCTGCGGACGATGCTCGAGATACTCGGGATCGTGGCGCGCGTAGTCGTCGTTGTACACGTGACGCGCGAAATCGTCATGCGTCCAGTGGTCGAAGGCCGGCGTGCACGTGAAGCCGCACTGCCTGCACGCGTAGTAGTAGATCGGCACGCCGACGAACGGATCGACTTTTTTCCCGGCAATCATGTCCGCGCCGCAACGCGAGAAATCGACCACGCCGCAGATGTCCGCGTCGGCACCGCACACCTTGCAGGCGATCGTCGCCGGATGATTGGTCAGATGTTCAATCATGTTGCAGTCCCCTGGTTGGTTTCAAGCGCGCCGGCCGCGAAATTGATTGGCAATGCTTCGCGACTGAACGCGCGCTGTCGAATCGTATTCGGATCGTATTCGGATCGGGTTTTCGGGCCAGAGCGGTGTGCGGTCGGGTCCTTGTCGTTAGCTGACCGCCGCCGCTCAGGCCGGCCGACGCGCGGCGCCGGCGTACCGCGTCGCGTCGCGCGCCGAGCTTGCGAAGCCCGACTTGTACCACGGCGCGACCGTCCCGTGCCGCGCACGATACCCGGTTTCCGTCGAACATTTGTTAAATAGCTTGAATGGCCGACAACCGGTCGACAATTTGCCTTAACATCCGGCCACACGATCGACCGAGGCCTCCAACAACGGTCGCCCTTTTCAACCGCGCGCAAACGGGCGCGGCTTTCATTCGAACGGACGAACGACCATGTTCCAGTCACCGGGAGACTCCTTCGTCGGCGGATCGCTGCTCGGCCTGTGCGTCGAGGTGCCGCTCGCCGTGCTCGTTTCGCTGATGATGCATGGCGTCGACTGGAACGGGCCGCGTATCGCGATGCTCGTCGCGACACCGGTGCTGATTGCATGCACCGTGCTGCTGACCCGTCCGGTGGCATTCAGCACGGTATGGAAGCACAAGCGCTCGCCGTTCGAGCTGGACGACAATGTGCGCGCATCCATCTACGGCCGGCTGACCGGCATCGCGCTCGGCCTGGTGTTCGGCATCATGGTCGCGACGACGTTTTCCTGATGACAGGCTTTCACGCGTAACGCGTACCATCGAGCCCCCTCCACCGCGCCATCCCGATCGCGCATCCGTCCTGCAATCCGCGGCAGAATTTACAAACGCAGCGTCACCCGGCGCCGCCCGCGCGTGCCGGGCTCATGCCGCACGGCCGTCGGGCGTGGGGACGCGCGCGGCACGCGGCTTGCTCGCGTCGGCCCGGATATGGCCGCGGCACGGAATCGCCGGCCGCCAACGGCATTGCCTGGTCGTGAGCTATGAAAACTACGCCTCCCCTGCTGGAATCGACACCGATGCGGGCCGATCACTTCGTCCAGTTCTACGAGTCCGATGCGCAGCTCGTGTCGGAAGTCGCACTGTTCGCGGCTGAGGCGCTGCGCGCGGGCGGCAGCGCGATCGTGATCGCGCGACCCGATTGCCTTGCGGCGGTGCACGAACGCCTGCGTACGCTCGATGCGTCGATCGGCGACGCGGCCCGCGAGCGCATCTTCATGTCGAGCGCGCAGACGCTGCTCGACAGCTTCATGGACGGCGACCTCCCCGACCCCGCGCGCTTTCGCCGCTCGATCGGTACGATCGTCGAAGCGGCGATCCGCGCCGGCCGCCCCGTGCATGCGTTCGGCGAGATGGTCGCGCTGCTGTGCGCGCAGCAGCGGTACGCCGGTGCGCTGCGGCTCGAAGCGCTATGGAACGAACTGGTCGAGCAACACCGCTTCTCGCTTTACTGCGGCTATCCGGTCGACGTGTTTCCCAGCACCGAGCAGTCGGAGACGTTCCGCCATGTCTGCGCGCTGCATCGCCGCATCCTGCCCACCGCATCGCTGCCCAACGACGAAAACGAGTTGCACCTGACGCTGGCGCTGTCGCAACAGCGCTCGCGCGCGCTGAGCGACGAGATCCGCCGTCGCGAGGACGCCGAACAGCAACGCAACGGTGTTCTGATGCACGCGCCGTTGCCGATCGCGCTGCTGTCGGGCGCCGCGCACCGGATCGTGCTCGCGAATCACCGCTTCTCGGCGCTGTGCGGCCGGACCGACATCGTCGACCAGCCGCTGACGGCCGTGCTGCCCGGCGGCGATACGCCGGCGATCGTGCGCGCGCTCGAAACCGCCCGCGCGCACGGCCGCTCGACGACGATCGCCGAGCACCGCGACCGTCCCGAGCCGGACGGGGCCCGCGTGTATCGGCTGCATTTCAATCCGCAGCCGCTTGCCGACGGGCTTGGCGTGATCGTCAGCGCGGTCGAGGTGACCGAGCACGTCGCCGCGCGCGAGAAGCTCGTCGCCGCGAATGCCGAACGCGACCGGCTGCTCGGCGAACTGCGCGACGCGAATCAGGCGAAGGACCAGTTTCTCGCGGTGCTCGGCCATGAGCTGTGCAATCCGCTGACGCCGATCTCGCTCGCGCTGGAGCTGATCCGCAACCGCGACGGCCACGCGACGCCGAACGAGATCGCGATCATCCAGCGGCAGCTCGATCACATGGTCCGGCTGATCGACGACCTGCTCGACGTGTCGCGCATCACGCGCGGCAAGATCACGCTGAAGAAGGAAGTCGTGCAACTCGCCGACATCGTCGACCATGCGGTCGAGGTCGCGAGCCCGCTGCTCGAGCAGCGCCGTCACCGCCTGCATGTCGACGCCGATCCGGACGCACGCTGCCACGGCGACCCGGTGCGGCTGTCGCAGGTCATCGCGAACCTGCTGACCAACGCGGCGAAATACACGCTGCCGGGCGGCGACATCACGGTGCGCACGGCCCACGGTTCAGACGGCACCGCGCTCGTCGAGGTATGCGACAACGGCGCCGGCATTCCGCGCGACCGCCTCGACAGCATCTTCGAGCCGTTCTACCGGCTCGACGGAGACGCGAAGCAGGCGCACGGCGGCCTCGGTATCGGCCTCGCGCTCGTGCGCAGTCTGGTGACCCTGCACGGCGGCACGGTGCGCGCGGACAGCGCCGGACCCGGCTGCGGCAGCACGTTTACGATCTCGCTGCCCGAGTACCGGCCGAAAGCCGTGGCGATCGCCGCGCCGCAGCCGCCGCTCGGCATCCGCGACATGGCGCCGGGCCGCACCGGCCGGCGCGTGATGCTGGTCGACGACAACGAGGATGCCGCGTCGACGCTCGCGCAATGGCTGCGCGAGGCCGACCACGAAGTCGCCGTCGTGCACGACCCGGTGACCGCGCTGGCCGCGTACCGCGCTTACCGTCCCGACGTCGCGATCCTCGACATCGGTCTGCCGGTGATGGACGGCTACGAGCTGCTGAGGCGGCTGAAGGCGATCAACGAAGTCACGCCGTGCATCTTTCTCGCGCTGACCGGCTATGGCCGCAACGCGGATCGCGAACGTTGTCTCGCGACCGGGTTTCTGCAGCATTTCGTGAAACCGGTCGACCCGGCCGCGCTTCATCTCGCGATGAGCCCGCCCGGAACGAACGGCGATGCGCACGACGGCCCCGAGCCGGAAGCCGGACGCTGAACGGGGCACGCGCCCAGCTGACGCTCGGAAAGCACCGTGCGGCTCAGTTCTCCGCGGAACAGCGGATCGAAGTCAGGTCTGCCAATTCGGCGATCCGGATCAGTTGAGGCAGCATCGCATCGGCGTTGGTCGGTTCGCGCCACGTTACGAGCAGTTCCTCCTCGCGCACGGCACGCGCGTGCGGCACGCGAAGCCTGCGTCCCGCAGCCCGGTCGTCAGGCGGTCGCGCGTCGGCGAGCCGAGTTCGTATTCGATCGTGAGCAGTGCTGTCCTGACGCTCCGCACGCGCTGCTCGACCAACCGCAGCTGCCACACGACCAGGAGTCCAAGCACGAGCCCGAGCGCGCCAAGCGACAACTGGCCGCCGCCGATGCACAGACCGACCACCGTCACGAACCACAGCGTCGCGGCCGTGGTGACGCCTGATACGAGGCCGTCGCGATGGAGAATCGCGCCGCCGCCGATGAAGCCCATCCCGGTCAGGATGCCGAGCGGCAGGCGCATCAGGTCGAGCACCGAGAACGCGCCCTCCGGCTTGCCGGCCTGCAGCAGCAATGCATTGACCTGAAGCATCGACAGGCATGCGGCAAGGCAGACGAGGATCGTCGTGCGCAGCCCGGCCGTCTTGCCGGATTCGCTGCGATCGAGGCCGATCAGCCCGCCCGCGACCAGCGCGAGGGCGATCCTGACGAGGACCGCATCCCACTGAAGTACGACCGGCATCGGCTCCATGCGCGCCTCCATTCAAGTCCGTCATGCGCGACGCGTCGCGGTGCGGCCGCGGACGGCGCTTGCGGGGCGCAAGGTTCGGGCCCGATCTGTTTGCGGAACGACGGCCGGGCGGCGCAGGCCGTCGATGACGAACGTTGGCTCGCTGACCGTGACCGTCGCCGGCCCCCCTGCGTCCTGAGGGTCGGCCGGGATTCGTGAAATTTTCGCCAAAATGGCCCTATCCTACTGATCTATATGGGGAATTTCATCCCTCGTTGGAGGCGGGCATACGTTAGACCTTGCGTGCCTCAAACGCCTGATCGAACTGCCGCGCTCGCCGGACCTCATCGCTATGCAGGTAGGTCGACGTCGTCGATATCGACGCATGACGGAGATTGTCGCGCACCATGATCAGTTCGGCGCCGCGGGCCAGCGCGTGCGTTGCGTGCGTGTGGCGCATCCAGTGCGGGCTCGCGAGGCGCAGTTTCTCGGCCATCGCTGGCCGTTCGTCTTGGATCACGTCGGCCGCCAGCCGGAAGAATCGCCGCAGCACGCGCCAGAGCCGCGTGCTCTCGATGCCGGCGCCATCCTCCTCAAGGTTTGCGACCAGCGGTGTGGCCGGGTTCCAGCGAGACGGCGTGACCGGCAGCCCACGCTGTACGAGAGACTGATCCAGCGCCGTTCGCGCCAGCGCAGGCAACGCCACCTTGCCGCGTTTGCCACCCTTGCCGATCACGTGCAGCCAGTGATCGCCATGTTCGTCGCGCCGGATGTCGCCGAGCGTGGCGCCGACGAACTCGCTGGCGCGCAAGCCGGTCGCGTAACCAAAGTCGAGCAGGAAGCGCAGGCGTTGGGCGGCCGGTGCGCCCCAGCCATACGACCATTCCAGCCCGTCGGCAAGTGCACGGATCAACAGCCACTCGCCCTCGGTGAAGCCGCGCGTGACATCCAGCCCCGTGTGTGACGCCGCGCCGCGCACCTTGACGCCCGCAAACGGATTCGCCATCACGTAGCGCTGCTCGACCAGCCACCGGAACATCGCCGATAGGACCGTGAGCGCATACCCTGTCGACCGTGCCGACAGTGAGCCACTGAACGGCCGCCACTTGACACTTTGCCGCGGCCGCGACGGTCCGACCCAACGCTCACGCGGCGTTGGCCGCCGCAAGAAGCCGCGGTAGGCGATCGCATCGTCGGTCGTCAGCGATGACAACGCCCGGCCGCGTTCGACAATCGCCCACAGGATTAGCCGCTCGGCCTCTTTTCGATAGGCGCGCTGGGTAGCCGCCGACTCGTGCAGCGATAGCCACGACTGGATCGCTTCATAGTCGTTCGATGCGCTCAGCAGGCAGGCGGCCTGCGGTGCCCGGAACTGCCCATTTGAGCCGTCGACCTCGTGCGGCACGCGAATCTGCTCCCACGGCACGATGATGCCGGACGGAGTCGCCGCGATCAACGCGCGCGCCCGTTCGGTCAGCGCTGGGTGTGCGGCGAAGAACGCTTCGACCTGTCGTGCGCCGTTGACGCCGAGGCCGTCGATCACCGACCACCAGCGGCGGCGTCGCGGAATCCGCACGGTGAGGTCCGCGAGCGTTCGGATACCGTGGGCCTGCAGGGCTGCCACGATGCGCGGCGGCAACCATGTGTCAATCTGGTCCGATATGTGTGGCTCGGGCACAGGGAGGTGGCGCAGCGCGTCGATGGCCCGGGCAACGATGTCCGCCACCGCTTTCGAAGGACGGTCGACGAACGCGGCAGCCAAGTCTTCGCGATGACGAGCTCGCGCAAACGTGACGAGTCGCCGGCGGATGCGGCCGAGGATTCCGCGCGATGACGCTCCTGCTTCCCGGCGATCACCGAGATAGCGTGCAACGGCGGTCCGCGCGTCCATGCCGGCGTACCAGGCTCGCAGTGCGGCGAGCTCCGCTTCGTTCGGGAAGTCGGAGCCGGTGTCGTCGACGGGAAGGGTCTTACGCGTTTTCATGATCGCCAGTTTATACGCTTTTCGATGATGGTCAGATAATAAGTCTTATCTGTCCGTCATCGTTCAAATGATAACGACTGCCTTTCCGTCGATACTGTCAGGCAACCGTACGGTCGCTATCGGCGGGCGCCTATGACGGAGTCGCGCGCTCGACATCGATGGGTTGTAATGGAAATTAAATCTAAACTACATTTCCAATGTAGCTTGACTACATTCATGTCGATTGCTAACGTTTGCGTGCGCCGTGCGCCGTGCGCCGTGCGGCTCCAACCACGACTGTGAGAGGAGACATAGCAGATCATGCGATTCGACAATCTTTTACGATCTGCGACCGCGATCGCGGTGGCGACACTGCCTCTTATTGCCTCCGCCTCCACGTCCGGCGAAGCGTTTGGCAACCCCGGCGTCACAGCGACGCGCGCGCCCGCCCAGAAATCGTTCCTGGGAACGGCGGTGAATGCGAACGCGTCGCGAGTCTACTTCACGGGTTATCGAGGGATTGTGTCCGAGGTGTACTACCCCGTCCTTGACACGCCTGATTCTGTTGATCTGCAATTCCTTGTCGGCGATCGCGCCGGGACCTACATTGACGAAGAAAAGCGCCAGACATACACGGCTGCGCAATCCGATCCGCATACGATGAGCTGGCGAGTCACGACTGGCAATTCGGCCCACAACTGGCGAATCGTGAAAACTGTCTTCACCGATCCCTCGCGCAACGCGTTGATTGAACGCGTCACGTTCCAGGCGCTGAACGGCACCCGACTGAGCGATCACAACCTGTATCTGCTGTTCAAGCCAAGCCTGGACAATTCCGGCATGGGGAACTCCGCATATACCGCCACGGCGGGCAACGGCAAGACGATGCTGATTGCCAACCGCAACACGCGCTATTCTGCGCTCGCCACATCGTTGCCATGGAAAAAGCAGGACGGCGTTGAGATGGTGTCGAACGGCTTCGTCGGCAAAAGCGACGGCTGGACGGACTTGCTAGGCGGCACATCGCCGGACCGGCAAATGAACTGGACGTATTCGTCGGCAACCAATGGCAACGTCGCTCAAATGGGCTGGCTCGACTTCGGGGCGCGGACCGACACGGCGATATCGTTCGATATCGCGCTGGCCTTCGATAGCACATCGGTCGGCAATGCGATGGCGACGGCGAACGGCACGCTCGGGGACGACCTCGAGCGGTTGCGCGCACAGTATGACGAGAGCTGGCACACGTATGCGGCAGGCCTGTCGACGCTGGGCAATGCCGCCGACAACGAATACTATCTGGCCGCCATGACGCTCAAAGCCATGCAGGACAAGAGCAACGGTGCGATGATCGCCGGCATCGGCACGCCATGGGGTGAAACCCAGACCGACGCCAACAGCGGCGGGTACCATCTGGTCTGGTCGCGCGACCTGTTCAAGTTTGCCAATGCGCTGATCACTGCCGGGGACACCGCCACGCCCACGTCGGTTGTCAACTATCTTTTCAAGACACTACAGCAGAAAGCCGACTGCGGAGTCGCCGAGTACAACGCACCGGGCTGCGCGCAAGGATACAGCCGCATCGGTCGGTTTCCACAGAATGCCTGGGTCAGTGGATGGCAATACTGGCAAGGCACTCAAATGGACGAGCAGGCCATGCCGATTCTGCTTGCATGGCGCCTCGGCGCGGCGGTGTACAACCCTCTTTGGCCGAATATTCGCCTGACTGCTGACTATCTGGCCGCCAAAGGGCCGTGGACGTTCCAGGACCGCTGGGAAGAGAATTCCGGCTACTCGCCTTCGACTATTGCCGCGGAAATTGCCGGCCTCGTCGCGGCTGCGCAAATTGCGCGGGACAACGGCGACTCGATCCGTGCAGGCAATTATCTGGCAACCGCCGATTACTGGCAGCAGAACGTGACCGCATGGACCTACACGAACACGGGCTCGTATGGCAACGGTCATTACTACGTCCGCATCAACCCGGCCAACATGAGTGGAACGGGGAGCGGGCCGCAAGTCTACAACCCGGCCAGCTATCCCGATTCAGGACAGGTATTCACGATCGGGAACGGCGGTGGTGTGCATGACGAACGCGCAGTCGTCGATGGCGGCTTTCTTGAGCTCGTGCGCATGGGTGTCAAACGCGCGAACGATCCGACCATCGTCGCAACGCTCGGCGCATACGACTCGGTCGTGAAGCAGACGATCGACGGACAGCGTCCCGCATGGTTCCGCTACAACTTCGACGGCTATGGTGAACACAACGACGGCAGCAATTATGACGGCACCGGCGTAGGCCGATTGTGGCCGATCTTCACCGCGGAACGCGGCATGTATTCGATCGCAAGCAGCGGCAGCGGCGCGGCCGGCAGCCCATATCTGAATGCGATCCGTTCGTTCGCGACGCGAGAAGGCTTCATTCCGGAGCAGGTCTGGCCCAATAGCGCCGCGTTGCCCGGAAACTGGCAAGTCGTGACCCCGTCGTCGTACACGGCAGGGACGCCAACCAAGTCAATGGCCCCGTTGAACTGGGCGATGGGTGAGTACATCAGCCTGCTTGCGTCGACTCAGGCCGGAAAGGTGGTCGATATTCCGTCTGCGGTCTGCGCACGCTACAGCAATTGCGTCATTCCGCCGCCCGCCGGTCAAGTCGCGGTTGCGGTCAACGTCACCGCCAGCACGCAGCCCGGACAATATATGTACGTGACAGGCAATGCCGACGCACTCGGCAACTGGAACACGAACCTTGGACTGCCCGTTGACCCGTCGCGCTATCCGGTCTGGAGCAATACCGTCAACCTGCGCGGAAACACGCCGATTCAGTACAAATACTATCGAAAGAACGGCGATGGCAGCGTGACGTGGGAAAACCTTCCAGGCAGTCGCAACCGCGTGGTGACGACCCCTGAGGCAGGCTCCGTGACGTTGAACGACAAGGTCAACTGGTGATGCCTTGCGAGCGTCGTGGTGCCCGTGCGCCAATACGGCGGCAGGTGCCAATTCACTCCTGTCGGAGAATCGCCACTGCGACGGTTGCCATGAACTTGAATCGAGAGTTAAATCTGGAATTAATTTCCGACTAAATTTCCGGCTAGAACTTATGGCGGCATTTATTTCCGGGCTCGACGCGTCCGGCACAACACCAGAGCTGCCACGAGGCGGCGGTGTGAGTCGCCGGCGAATCAATATTTGAACGATAAATCCAATTGCAATTTCCAAATCAATTCAATTGTTTGACACAAAATTAGAGGTATGATTCTATTCGTCAAACAGATTTGAACCATCCGACATTCAATCTGCTCGCGAAAGGATATCGAAACGACGTCCCTTCCGAGCGCCATCCGATTTATACAACAACAGTCGATTCCGACGAGGAACAGAGAGGCGACACAGGGCCGCTGTTCGGGCATGCCCCACTCCGGACAGCGCGGCCACGGCTCGCAATTTCTCGATGCGCGGCCCGTGCCACAGCGTAATGAGAAATCGTCGTATACATGATTTGGAGAACGTATGATTCGCACTTCGAAGAAAGTCATTGCGGTTGCTGTCGGACTTATTGCATCGGCTACTGCCTCCGCAGGAGATGCAACTGCACCGATCTTTGTATCAAACGCCATGCTGGACAAGCATGTGATTTATCAGGATTTCGCCTTCTATCAGCCTTACGACGGAACCGTCTACAAGACGCTTGCACGGCAAGCACCGGAACTCCGTAATCTCGGTATCACGGACGTCTGGTTTGCGCCTCCGTATCGCGCGTTGAACGACGGGCGATTCAGTGAAGGCTACGCAGTGATCGACCGCTACGATCTTGGCGAATTCCCGCAGGGGCGCGGCAACGCCATCGCGACGAAATATGGAACCGGTGCCCAACTTCGTGAGGCGATCGAAAGCATGCACCGGCAGCGCATCAATGCAATAGCCGACATCGTCCCGAACCAGATGTTCTTCTCGCAACGCGAAGTGGCGAGCGTGACGGCAGTCGACATTTTTGGAAATCCGACCAATCCGTCTGCCAGCAATGTGTTGTACCCGGGGTATTCGAAGGGCGGCGGTCTTGGTCAGAAGCAATACGGTGTGATCAAGCAGTGGCAGGCGAAGTATGAAAACGGCACGTCGCCGCAGGCACTTGGCATCGATCGCATCATGGTCGACGGCGCCGGCGCGCCGTACCGCTACTACGGGCCAGGCGATGCCCGAAACCATCTTCCGGCATGGCTCGCGGCGACCGATGCGGCACGTGTCGGTGCGCTCAACACGATCGATACCTATCTATCGGTCGACGGATATTACGCGGCGCAAAGCGCGGCCACGGCTGTTCCGGTGTACCGACCGTATCTGCTTTACTATGTCGACCCGCGTCGCGACGCGACAGTTCAGCCCTACCTGTCGTACATGCGCGCACATGGCTTCCCGGGCAATAGTGATGACGCCGTGCGACAGAGCATCATCAACGGCAATACCGACGCCGTGACGAAGGCGACCAACGACTACCTTGCGCTGCAGCCGGGCTATTCGGCGACATCGGAAGCAGGTGCGGCGGCATTCCGCTTCAACAAGCCAAGTAACGCGGACGTCAACAAGAACGTTCTCCAATATGAATTCCTGCTCGGTTCCGACATCGACAACAGCAACGCCACCGTGCAGACCGAGACGCTGAACTGGCAGCGGTTCCTGCTCGACAAGTATGGTTTTGACGGGTTCCGATTCGATGCAGCCGGCCACTACAACACGGACATCCTGAGGCAGTCGGCGGAATTGATGTCGGGACGCTACGGCCACGACATGAACAATCACTTGAGCGTGATCGAATCGTACGTCGATCCCCAGATCGCCTTTGAGAACAGCAACGGGAACGGCCAACTGGCCTACGACGGCACTCTTTATTACACGATGTACAACACCCTGGAACAGGCGAACCCGGGGGGGCCGCTCAGCGATATCTTCGCGAAGTCGATCGTCGGGCAGGCCCGCTTCGGTGCCGGCAGGGCCATTCCGAACTGGTCGTTCGTCACGAACCACGACCAGGAGCACAACGTGATCGAGAAGATCCCGGTACCGCCGACGCAGAAGGCCGGGTACACGCCGGACGCGGCAATTCAGCTCGCACAAATGTCGATCTACGACAACGATCGAAAACAAGCTGTCAAGCAATACGCCCCCTACAACGTGCCCTCCGCCTATGCCGTGCTTCTGACGAACAAGGACACGGTGCCTACTGTCTTCTACGGCGACCTCTATGAGAGCGACAAGGCATACGTGTCGACGAAGACGCCGTATTACGACGCGATCACGCGACTGCTCAAGATCCGCCAGAAATTCGTGGCGGGCGCGCAGGTGGTGACGTATTACAAGACGAACACATCGCCGTCCGTAGCCGGACAAGATCTGCTCGCAAGTGTGCGCGTCGGGACGGATCGAGGAACAGGCGTCGCAACCGTGATCGGCAACAATCCGGCGACGGATGCAACGATTCGCGTCGACATGGGTCTGCAGCACGCCAACCAGACCTTCACCAACATGTTCGGACAGTGGCCTGAACGCCTCCAGACCGATGGACGCGGCGTGCTTACCGTACATGTCACTGGATCCTCGACACCGCAAGTGCGCGGCTATCTCGGCGTCTGGGTGCCGACTTCGGAGGGCGAGGGTTCGATGATGGGTTACGCAAGCTGATAGGCGTGGCTCAATGACGAGCCGCCGCGGCGCGGTCCTTCGATCGCGTCGCGGCGGCTCGAAAGACATCAGAGGGCACACTACACGAGCCGGAGCCGGCCGAAACGAGCGAGGGTCTCGCGAAACACGTCGAAGCGACCGTCCTGGCGGTCGCGCATTATCACCCAGATACTCACATCGGCAACAGTCGACGGAACTTGCATCGCCTCGCCAGAGACATTGGACTCAGGCTGCGTCTATGGCCCGTCAAACGGGCCAGCCAGTCCCGTCGCCAGGTGATGGAGGATGACGTCGACATGTGTACGCAACGACTCGATCACGACGCCCAGATCCCCCCATCTTTCATCGCTTGATCGATCTCGTCGATGATCAAGCTGAATGTGGCTCTCAGCGACTGCTCGAGAATCTTGGCGACCGGCGCTGACAGCGCGCCTTCGCTTCGCTCGACCAGCGCGAGCGCCACGGCCAGGGTTTCTCGCTCGACGATCTCCAAGCTGTCGGTGCTGCAGGATCGGATTCGTGCGCTGGGCGATGAACTGTCTCAGGGCACCATCGACCAGATCTTAGGCATGAGCTATGCCGACCCGCGCCGTGGCGTATTGTCGGGGTGCCTCAATCTGCTGAGATCCCGATCGGCCAGCACTGCAAGGACTGCCTGGACCGAGGAGCATCGATGACCAACATTCACGAACCCGCGTACCCGATACTCCCGGCGGAACTGGACGAGGCGGAATTGCGAACGGTCTACACGCCCAGCGCGGCGGAGATCCGGTTCGTCTTCGGCCAGTTCCGGCAGGCGCCTACGCGCGTGCTGATCCTAGCGCAACTGAAGCTGCTGCAGCGTCTAGGGTACATACCGGTCATCTCGGACGTGCCGCCGCCCATCATCGAACACGTGTGCGCCGTGCTTGGCGTCCGCCCGCTGCTGCGCACAACCCTCGTGCGCTACGACCGCTCGGGCAGCAAGTCCCGGCACCAGAAGATTCTCCGCGTGTTCGTCCGGATTTTCCCTGTCGACAGCACCGTCCACGCCTGGCTGGCCGATATCGCCGCGCACGCGGCCCGGACCAAGGCGGAATTGCCCGACATTATCAACGTAATGCTGGAAGAATTGGTTCGGCGCCGCTACGAACTGCCGCCGCTCGCGACACTCACCCGGATTGCCGGCTATGCCCGTAGTCAGCTCCATGAATCGATTTACCGTGCCTTCGTCGACTCTCTCGATGATGATTTGAAGGCCCGCGTTGACGCGCTGTTGCTGGCCAGGCGCGGCCGAACACAGTGGGACGAACTCAAGCGCGAACCGAAGCGGCCCGGGCCGCGGGAGATCGCAAGTTTCCTCGAGCACATTCAGGCCATGAACGCGTTGGCGGAGGGCTTGCCGCCTGTGCCGAGTATGCTGTCAGTTGCGAAGCGCATGCAGTTTGTCACCGAGGCACGCGCGCTTGACGTGCACGAAATGCGGGCACTCAAACCCGCCAAGCGCTACACGCTCGCGCTGCTATTCATGCTCGCGCAACGCCAGAAAGCGCTCGACGACGTCGCAGAGATTTTCATCAAAACTGTGCGCAACCTCGAGCACACCGCCAAGCTGCGACTCCAGCAGTACCAACTCGCGCACGCCGACCAGTTGCAGTCGCTCGTCAGCCAGTTCCGCGACGTCCTGAACGTGCTGCAGGATGACGAAACGCCTGCGGCCATGCGCATCGCACAGATGCGTGCCGCATTGAACAACGATCCAGACACTGTCCTGATCCGCTGCAACGAGCATATCGCGCAGGCTGGCAATCACATCTTTCCATTCCTGCTCGCGCCGTATAAAAACCTGCGCTCGTTGTTGTTCCAGTGCGTCGAACAACTCTCGATGAAGCCCAGCTCGCAGGACGACGCATTGCTTCGGGCACTCGAGTGGATCAAGCAACTGCGTACGTCGCGACGCGAATATCTGTTGCTAAGCGATGGCGATCTCGCGCAATTGCCGCTCGACTGGCTCCCGGAGAAGTGGGAACGATGCGTGTTGCCGGATGGCCGAGCGGCGCGTCTGATGCACCGGAAGTATTTTGAGCTCTGCGTGTTCAGCCAAGTCATGCGGGAACTCAATTCCGGCGACATTTTTGTCGAAGGCAGCGTTCAATATGACGATCCCCGCGAACACCAGGTGTCGTGGGACGAATTCCGAGAGGAATTGCCGCGCTACAGCGAGCTTGTCGACTTCCCAGTCGACAGCCGTGCCTTCGTCCAGCAACTGAAGGACGAGCTCGGCGCGCTGGCCGACAAGGTAGAAGCAGGCTTCCCGGAAAACGACCACGTTGAGATTGGCGCGCAGGGCCTTATCCTCCATCGGCTCGAGAAGAAACCCGACCCGCCCAACCGAACCCTGATCGACCAAGCGGTAACCGCTTCAATGCGACCGGTCAGCATCCTGGATATCCTCACCGAAACCGAGCAATGGCTCGACTTGCACCGACTCTTCGGGCCGCTCTCGGGATTCGAGGCAAAGGTCGACGACCCGCGCAAACGCTTCATCACGACGTTGTTCTGCTACGGCTGTAACCTTGGGCCGACGCAAACCGCGCGCTCGGTCAAGAATCTCAGTCGAAAGCAGGTCGCGTGGCTGAATCTGAAGCACGTCACCGAGGAGCGACTCGACAAGGCGATCGTCAAGGTGATCAACGCGTATAACCAGTTCGCGTTGCCGAAATTCTGGGGTTCGGGCAAACGGGTGTCGGCCGACGGCACGAAGTGGAATCTGTACGAGCAGAACCTGCTGTCGGAATATCACATCCGCTATGGCGGCTACGGCGGGATCGGCTACTACCACGTGTCCGACATGTACATTGCGCTGTTCAGCCACTTCATCCCGTGCGGCGTGCACGAGGCGGTGTATATCCTCGACGGCCTGATCAAGAACGCCTCCGACGTACAGCCGGACACCGTGCATGGAGACACGCATGCGCAGAGCGCGCCCGTGTTCGCACTCGCGCATCTGCTCGGGATCAATCTTATGCCTCGGATCCGGGACATCAAGGAACTGGTATTCTACAAGGCCGACCGGCGCCGGCGCTACAAGAACATCGAATCGCTGTTCCGGGCGAGCATCGATTGGGGGCTGATCGAGCGGCACTTCCCCGACATGCTGCGCGTCGCGGTCTCGATCAAGGCGGGACGGATGACGCCGTCGACGATCCTGCGTCGCCTCGGTTCCGAGAGCGTCAAGAACAAGCTGTACTTCGCCTTCCGCGAACTCGGCCGCGTGATCCGCACGATGTTCCTGCTGCGCTATATCGACGATCCGGAGATGCGCCAAACCATCCACTCGGCAACGAACAAGAGCGAGCAGTTCAACGACTTCGCGAAGTGGCTGATGTTTGGTGGCGAAGTAATCGCCGAAAATATCCGGCACGAGCAACGCAAGGTCATCAAATACAACCAGCTCGTCGCGAATATGGTGATTCTGTACAACGTCCAGTGGATGTCGCGCAAGCTCAAGGCAATGCAGGACAAGGGCCTGCCGATCGACGCCGAGGTGTTGCAGGCGCTCTCGCCATATCGACGTGAGCACATCAATCGGCTCGGCTCCTATCTGCTGGATCTCCAGCGGCGGGCAGCGCCGCTCGACCCAAGCATTGATTTCTCTTTAAAATCAGTCGCATAAGGTCATTTTGGCGAAAATCTCACGAATCCCGGCCGCCCCTCGTCCTCGCCGGCCTGGCCGGTCACCTGCGCCTGCGCATGCGATCAGCGCAACGCCGAGCCCTCCTTTTCGTATTCGACTGGATACGGCGATGTTTTCAACATACGGCGCCACGAGCTTCGGTTCCCGATCAGGTACGAAATGGCGTCTCAAGTCATTTTCCCGCACCTCCGTTCCTGTGCGGATACGAAATGATGCCTCAGCCGACCAGTTGTGCGATACTGTTCCCGATCAGATACGAAGCACGGAGAACGTCATGTCGGAATCCCAGTCCGTCGACACGATCGGCGCGCTCGCACACCTCATCCGCGCGGCGAGGCTCCAGCAGGGGTTCACGCGCGACGAACTCGCGAACGCGACCGGGCTGTCGCCGAAATTCATCAGCCAGGTGGAAGCCGGAAAGCCGACCGCGCAAATCGGCAAGGTCATGATGCTGCTCGGCGAACTGGGCGTGCGCCTGTACGCCGAGTCGTCGGTCGAGATTACGGAAGCCACCGCGCTGAAGGCCGCGCAACGCCGCAGGAGCAGCCATGGCAGCTAGAACGCTGATCGCCTGCGCCAACGGCGAGCGCATGGGCACGCTGACCGACGACAAAGGCATCTGGTCGTTCGCGTACGACCCGCAATGGCTCGCATCCCCGACCGCCTATCCGCTGTCGCCGGCGTTCGCGCTGCGCGCGGGCACCTTCACCGATACGTCGACCGATCGCCCGGTCCAGTGGTTCTTCGACAACCTGCTGCCGGAGGAAGGCATGCGCACGTCGCTCGCGCGCGAGGCAAAGGTCGATGCCGCCGACGCGTGGGGCCTGCTCGCGTACTTCGGGCGCGAATCGGCCGGCGCGCTGACGCTGCTGGCCGACGGTGAACAGGAAGCACCCGGCAGCCTGCAGCCGCTGCCGCTCGACGAGCTCGAACGCCGGATCCAGGCGATGCCCGAGCGCGCGCTGACGGCCACCGCGCCCAAGCGCATGTCGGCGGCCGGCGCGCAGCAGAAGCTGCTGGTGGTGCTGCGCGGCGACGCACCCGACTACGCGCTGTACGAGCCGGTCGGCAGCGAGCCGTCGATGCACCTGCTCAAGCCGGACATGCGCGCGGCCGGCTACCCGCACTCGGCGATCAACGAATTCTTCTGCATGAAGCTCGCGAAGACGATGGGGCTCGACGTGCCCGACGTGCACTTCCTGCGCGCGCCGTCGGCGTGCTACGTGATCGACCGGTTCGACCGCGACGTCGCGTCGGCGCCGGCCGGGCGCGTGCATACGATCGACGCGATGCAGTTGCTCAACTACGACCGCGGCTTCAAGTACCAGCGCGCGAACGCGCAGGAGCTTGCCCGTGCGATCGACCGCACCAGCACGCGCGCGCTGGCGCGTCTGTCGGTGTTCCGCTGGACCGTGTTCAACGTGGTGGTCGGCAATGCCGATGCGCACCTGAAGAACCTGTCGTTCTTCGTCGACGCGCGCGGTTATCGGCTCGCGCCGTTCTACGACATCGTCAGCACGGTCGTGTATCACACGCCGACGCACCGGCCCGACCATCGCGGCGATCATTGGCCGCACTGCGAACTGACGATGCCGCTCGGCACCGCGACGCGGTTCGTCGATATCGATGCGGATGCGCTGATCGCGTTCGGACAGGCAATCGGGCTCAGGGACAAGGCGGCGGCCAGCGAGCTGCGGCGTTTTCTCGAACCGCTCGATCGCCACGTCGCGCAGACGCTCGATGACGTGCGGGCAATCGCCCGCCCGGACGCCGGGGAGACGCGGTTGCTGAATTCGATCGCGGCGATGCCGATCGCCGAGATGGAACGCGCGCTTCGGTCGACGGGTGATTGAACAGAGATGCGCGGGCGGCGGTGTCCGCCCTGCATCCTGCTCGATCTCTTCCGGGACTTCGACGCCCGCGCGTTGCGCACCTCAATATCTCAGCGCCACCGCTCCCGGCCGAACGTGCCAAGCGGCGATTTCAATAGCGAAGTTCATTCGCATTGACACCATCGGGATAAGTATTCTTATCACAATGCATCGAATTTACTTCACAACTCGACCGTGAATGATTACCGCCGAGCTATTCGAACCCTCCTGCCCTCGCACTGAACTTGCCGCACATGGCACGACGAAGCGCGAAGGCACGCAAAGGCAGTGGGAGACAACGGCTAGTCAAGCCCTTTGCAAAACGTCCATCGCCCGCTCGGCGTCGGCCAGCGAGTCGAGCGCGAGATAAGCAATGAACTGCGAGCCGAGCACGGCAGCGGATACGCCGCGAAGATTGATCCCGTCGTCCGACAGCTTCTGAGTCAGCTCCGCGATGATCCCCGCTTGGTCCAGTCCCATCACACGGATGGAGTGAAGGCCTGAAGTGGCATTGAATCCCGCCTGCGTGGCAGCACGGATCTCCTTGTCTCCCTGCAGCGGCGCGACAAATACGACCCCTTTGCCTGGTGCTTCCGGTGAGCGCCGGGCGACAACGAATTGCAAATCCGCGCCAGCATCCCGCAACGCGTTCAACACGCGTGCAAGACCGCCCGGCTTGTCCTCGATGGTGGCCGCCCAAACGTCAACGCGTTCGACGAACAGTTCCATAGCCCCTCCAGAAAATCGGACCTCGATGAAGACAATCTATGTCGCGCATGACCGGCGAGCAAGGCCGCTTACGCGAGGGGCGGCATGCGCGTTTGTCTAGGAATCCGATGATTTTTGTGATTGGGGGCGCAACGCGAGCATGACGGCCTGCCGATGCCGCCACTGAAGCAGTTCGTCGCGGAACTCATCGGATGATTGTCCGGCCGTTACCCGCAATGTTCCGGATTGAAAGGTTCTCGCTGCGCGCCAGAACGGTCGGACTTCCGGTAGATCGTCGATGGCGGTGATAGGCAACTGGTACGTTCGATGCAAATACGACAGGAAGGCAAGACCATAGCCGCGGCGTCTCATTGACGCGAGAATTTCCAGTTGATGAACGTAGACCCGATCGGTTCGAGGCGCCAGACTGTATGTCGCCGCGCCGACGGTACCGCCGGACGCCTCCAGGATCGCGACTTCCCAGCCCGAATGCAGGGCACCGTCGACGCCCAGATCGATCGGCCTGGATTGAAAACGAACCACCGGAAGCCGGCGAAATTTGCGCCGAACAAAAAGGGACCGCAGGAAGGAAAGCACGTTCAGCCTTTTGTCATGTCCGCAGCGATACGTTCTTCATCTTCGCGCGCGACAGCAATCCGCAGCCGTGCACTGCCGCGCTGGCGCTTTCCGTATCAGACGCAACCGCCCACAACATGAACGACTCCGCTTGGATGTTTGAATCAACGCGACCGTGCGATTCCCGAGCGACGTCGACAAGCACTATTTCCGATTTTTCAGGAACGTCTGCCCGGCTGCCGTAATCGAAACGCTTCCTCGACCGTTCGTCGGATAGCGCACGAATCCAGCGCCAATGAGCTCTCGCGTAATAGACCAGCCAAGCGCGGGCGTATCGCGACCATAACGAATATCGGCAAGGCGCTCGAGCGCCCAGATCGCGGAGGCCGAGATAGTTTGAACCGTCGAAGTTTCCTTGTCGCTCATGGCGTCTCCAAAGATTTGATCATGGTCAAGGGTGCTGCATGTCTCGAGCTCAAATGTGGCAAGACACGCACTCAGGCGTGTCCAGTCGCATCTGACGCCGACCTCGATGTGTACGGAGGACATCTCACGGCCTTCAAAGCCCAGCGAGACGAAGTCGCTTGCAAATACTGGAAAGAACTTGCGCGGACATGCCGCGACGCACCTGAAGCGATGAAACCGCCATGCCGTCCTTTGCATTCCCGCGACGCCCGTTCGCGATCAACAGGATGTCGCTGTCGAAACGGCGCGCCGTGTCCACGAGCACATCAAGGACGGAGTTCGCACCGTCCCGGCTCCATGCGGAACCCATTTCGAAATGGACGACGGTTGCCATGTTCCTCGCGCGTGCCGTGATACATATCCTGGTATTCAGTGGGACGGGGCGACCTGGCAGGCCATCAGAAACGCCTGGAACTCGATTTCCCATGCCGCATTGCGCACGTCGATCTCGAAACCGGCGAGACGCTTCATCTCGCTGCTCAGATACACGGCATTGAGCAATCGAGGAGGTACACCCTGCGCAAAACAACAGCCATCTGCATCGAGAAGCAGACGCGGGTGGTGCCGGAACCGCGCACTGGCCACCGAGATCGGATCCATCACATGCCGAGCCGATTCCCTCGGATAAACGAAGGCCAGATGGATACCGGCAGCCGCGAGCCGTTCAGCCGCATCATGGAAGTGGTGAACCATCTGGAAGCCGCGCTCGCCGCCGCGTCCGACACCCACAACGATAAGCCCTCGGCTTCCCGCGACCTCCGGCAGGAATACGGGCCGCCGATCGGGCAGCAGTAGCATCCCATCCAGATCGAACATGTCGACTACCTCCGCGAATCCGCCCGCAACTCCGGCGATCGGCGGCAAGATGTGATTATAAGACAGCAATAAAAAAATGTGTATCGCATTATAATGCTGCGCACATCAAACTTTGAGCTGGACGCACCCGCGAGCCGACGGCACGATGGCAACCTCGCTGATGAAAATGCACGCCCGTTTTCCCCTGCCGCTCCCGAATCTGACAAATGAAAGTCGCAATGAACTCTGCCCCGGACGGCTCGCTGACCGTGCGCGTGGAGTGCGGTCACGAAAGGCCGGCCGGCGCCAGCACCGAATCCATAGACGAATCGGTAGAACGCGTGGTCAAGGATGTGAACGGCACCGCCCTGTCGGACGGCGATTCCGTCGTGCTGATCGAGGACTTGTGCGTGAAGGTTCGTCGATCACATTGAAGATGGGCCCCGAGGTCAAGAGCATCCGTCTCGTCGGCGGCGATCACAACGGCGACCGCAAGACCGACATGGGCGGCGTCATGCTCAACGCGGGCTTTCTCAAGAAAACGTGACGTCGCGCGCTCACCGACGGCGAACCCGCTTGTCGTTGCCGTTCGCTGCACGCGCCCCCAACAACTTGCCTACCCGGATCGATCGAGCATGGAGCATGACCGAACATCCTGCGATGCGTTCGTCGAATTTCTGTCGACCCCGCTGAATGACGGGCGACCGTACGTACTGGAAACGCAGCACGCCATCTCGCTGCACTTCGATCACCAGGCCACCCAAAGCTTCATGTCGCTTCGCACGCCCGACAAACTGGCGCTCGGCTATACGCGAACCATGATGGGATGTTTGCTGCTACACCCGGCCGCCGAACATATATGCATGATCGGGCTCGGCGGCGGCTCCTTGGCAAAGTACTGTTATCGGCATCTGCCCGCCGTGACCATCGATGCGGTCGAAATCAATCCGGAAGTCATCGCGCTACGCGACGTGTTCAGGATTCCTGCGGACGACTCTCGATTCAAGGTGATCTGTGCAGATGGCGCGGAGTACGTGACGCGGGAGGATGTCCACACCGACGTGATCCTGCTGGATGCCTTCGTCGCGGAAGGCATGCCGAGCCGGTGTGCGGATATCGCGTTCTTTACCGCTTGTCGCGAGCGATTGAGCGATTCCGGAGTGCTCGCGATCAATCTGGCGGACGACGACCCGTCGCTGCCCGCTCACATCGCGCGCCTAGGCTGCGTGTTCGGCCCTTCGTATGCGGTTGTCCGCTGCGACGACGACAGCAATTTCGTCGCTTTCGCCTGGAAAGGGCCGCTTCGTTTGCCATCGAGGCGAGTGCTGTTCGAACGCGCGCGCTCGTTCGCGTTTGCCGGCGAACTCAAGCTGTCGTCAACCGCTCGGCGCATGAAGGAAGGAGAGCGCCTCGATCCAAAGCGCTTGATCTGGCATGCGCAGGGGCATGCACACTGGGAAATCGACGTCTAGCCGGCTTGCGAACTCAGCCCGCGCTTCGCTTCACCCGCTTGCCGAGTGTGCTTTTCGTCTTGTAGCTCACGCCGTGTTCCTCGAGATACTCGCGAATCAACTGCCGCACGACTTGCGAGGGTGTGAGGTCCTGCTCCGCGCAGAGCATGTCGAATGCTTCTTTCTTGGCGGGATCGATCAGGATGGTCAAGCGTGCGGTTTTCGTTTCCATTACAGGACAGAGTCGGCGAATATGCTAATCCAATTATAATGCACCGGCCCTTGCCACCAGCACCGGAAAACATTCGTCACACACGTGTTGGTCCCGCTCGGCGACCGGCTCACGACCTGCGGTCGAGCCGATAGAGATATTCAAGCACGTCGTCGACAACGGGCACGATCGCCAGCGTGACGAGCACCGCGGCAAGCGGCACGGTCGACACGTAGCCGACATGCTTGAAGCCGATTGCGCCGGCCAGCCCCCCGACGAAGAACGACGCCAGCATCGTTCCGTGAATCCTGAGCTTCGCGCGGTTCGCGATCACCGCCTGCGCGTGCACGTCTGCATTTGAGCGGTTCCAGTAAAAGAGTTTGCCGAGCTCGATGCCGAGGTCCGTCACGATGCCCGTCATGTGCGTCGTGCGGATTTCCGCTCCCGACAGCTTTGTGATCATCGCGTTTTGCAGCCCCATGATGAAGCACAGCAAGATGACCGTGACCGGCATGAAGAACGCTTCCCACAGCGCGAGATGGCTGCCGAGCAGTCCGAACAGGAGCAGCAGCGCGGCTTCGACCAGCAACGGCAGCACATACTGACTCTGAAGGCCGCGGCGGCGCCCCCAGTTGACGAGCACTGCCGAGCAGCCGGCGCCCACCAGAAACGACGCGAGCGAACCCACTCCGGCCAGCACGAGCCGGATGTCGCCGAGCGCCGTCTGATCCGCAATCGCCGACACGATCCCGCTCATGTGGGACGTGTATTGCTTGACCGCGAGGAAACCGCCGGCATTGGTTGCCCCGGCAACAAAGGCAAGCGAAAACCCGAGCTGGCGGTTCGCGGCCGCGCTACGGTGTTTTCCCGTCAGGCCTCGGAAGTACTGCGCTGGCATAGGATCTTCCCTCATTCGCCCGGATCCGGGGACAACGACACCCTGGGCGGAACCCGAAACGCCGCGACAAACCGCCACGGGCGCCCGTTCCATCCGAGGATTGATGAGACTTTAATGATAACGACATTATCATACCTTGTTATCCGGATTGGTCTTTCGGTGTCATAATGCGGGCAAGGAATACGTCGCGGGAGAAGCGGCCATTCCAACCACCTCGTCCAACCCGAGCGTACTGGAGACATTCCGGATGGCACCCGTGCCGGTCGTCCACTTCGTCCTGCTGGCCGTGGCCGCGTGGCTCGCGGTCGGCACGCTGGGGCTCGGGGCGCTGCGTCGCACGCGGCTCGTGGCCCACGGCCTCTTTCCGCTCGGCGCGTTGGTCGGACTGTTCGCCGCCGCGGCGGGCCTCGCCGGCATCTTTGCCGAACCGTCTGCCGCCGTGCTGCCGATCGGGCTTCCCGGCCTGCCCTTTCATCTGCGTTTCGACCGCTTGTCCGGCTATTTCCTGTTCGTGCTGGGCCTCGTCAGCACGGGGATCGGCGCCTTTTCAGCCGGCTATTTCCGCAAGGGCGAAGGATCCGCGCCCGGGTTGATCTGCTTCGAATACCACGTCTGCGTCGCAAGCATCGCACTGGTGTTGATCGCGGACGACGCATACGTGTTCATGGTCGCCTGGGAGACGCTGACGCTGTCCGCGACGTTTCTCGTGATGACCAACCACCGGATCGGCGAGATCCGCCGTGCGGGATATCTGTATTTCCTGATCTCGCACGTCGGCGCGCTCGCGCTGCTGCTCTGCTTCGGCATTCTGCAGGCGCGCACCGGCGACTACACCTTCGCCAACCTGCGCGCGCAGTCGCTGGATACCTTCTCCGCATCGTTCGCCTTCCTGTTCGCGCTCGTCGGGTTCGGCGCGAAGGCCGGCATCTTCCCGCTGCATGTGTGGCTGCCGGAGGCCCATCCCGCGGCACCGTCACCCGTCTCGGCGCTCCTCAGCGGATTCGTGTTGAAAGTTGGTCTGTACGGCCTGCTGCGCACCCTGTTCGACCTGTTGCACGTACAGATCGCATGGTGGGGCGTGCTGCTGCTCGTGCTTGGCATCAGCACCGCGCTGCTGGGCGTGGTGTTCAGCACCATCCAGACCGACATGAAACGCCTGCTCGCCTATTCGTCGATCGACAACGTCGGCCTGATGATCGTCGCGCTCGGTCTTGCCGTGCTGTTTCGCGCATACGGGATGACGAGCCTGTCCGCGCTCGCGCTGACCGCGATGCTCTATCAAATCGTCGCGCACGCCGCATTCAAGAGCTTGCTGTTCCTGGGCACGGGCGCCGTGCTCCACGCCACCGGCGAGCGCAACCTCGGCAAGCTCGGCGGGCTGATTCGCTTCATGCCCTGGACCGCATGGGCGGTGCTCGCGGGTGTCGCGGCGAGCGCGGGCTTGCCGCCGCTCAGCGGTTTCGCGGCCGAATGGCTGTTGCTGCAGAGTTTCCTGTTCGCGCCAGGCTTGCCGGATTCGGTGCTCGCCATGACCGTGCCGATCGCCGCCGCGCTGATCGCCATGTCGGCCGCCCTGGCCGGATACACGATGGTCAAGTTCTTCGGCATCGTGTTCCTCGGGCAACCGAGAGAAGCGAGGCTGAACCGCGCCCGCGATGCGAACACGTGGGAACGGCTCGCGTTCTGCTGGTTCGCGACCGCCAGCGTGCTGCTCGGGCTGATGCCGGCGCAGTTCGTCAAGCTGCTGGATCGCGTCACGCACACGCTGGTCGGCGCCGGCGTCGGCGCGGACAATCACGGCTGGCTGCTGTTCGCGCCCATATCGGCCGCTCGCGCGAGCTATATGCCGGCGGCGTTCATGCTGTTCTTCATCGCCTGCTGCGGACTCGCGTGGGTGCTGGTGCGGCGTTTCTATCACGGCCGGCTGCGACGCGCAGCGCCGTGGGGCTGCGGCTTCCCGTTCACGACCGCGCGCATGCAGGATACGGCGGAGGGATTCGGGCAGCCGATCCGCGAAATCTTCGCACCGCTGCTTCACATCGAGCGGCAATTGCCGTCGCCATTCGACGCACAGCCGGCCTACCGGGTGTCGGTGACCGATCGCACCTGGTCCGCGCTCTACTTGCGCATCGCGGCACTGACGCAACGCATCGCCGACTGGGCGGGCCGCCTGCAGACGGGCAAGATCGCGGTTTACCTGACATACAGTTTCGTCGTGCTGATCGTGCTTCTGATGCTGGTGAGACGATGGTAACCCTGTCCGGCGTCATCTCGCAGACTCTCGAAATCGTGATAGCGATCGCGGCCGCGCCATTGCTCACGGGCTGGGTCAACCAATGCCGCGCCTGGCTTCAGAACCGGCGTGCGCCGTCCATCTGGCAACCGTACCGGATGCTCCACAAGCTGTTCAACAAGGAATCGGTCATCGCGCACGGCGCGAGCCCCGTGTTCCGCGGCGCGCCCTATGTCGTCTGGGCCGCCATGACGCTCGCGTGCGCGATCGTGCCAACCCTGTCGACCGAGTTGCCGCTGTCGCCCGCCGCCGATGCAATCGCGCTCGTCGGCCTGTTTGCGCTCGCGCGCGTCACGCTGTCGCTTGCGGCGATGGACGTCGGCACGGCATTCGGCACGCTCGGCGCCCGCCGCGAAATGCTGATCGGCTTCCTCGCGGAGCCGGCACTGCTCATGGTGCTCCTGTCAGCCTCGCTGATTACGCAGTCGACGCTGCTGACGAGCATCGTCGCGACACTCGGCCGCGGCGAGCTCACGATCTATCCGAGCCTGGCGTTCGCCGGCATCGCGTTCACGCTGGTCGCGCTGGCCGAAAATGCGCGGCTGCCGGTCGACAATCCGACCACTCATCTCGAACTCACGATGATCCACGAGGCGCTGATCCTCGAATATTCGGGACGGCACCTTGCCTTGATGGAGTGGGCGGCAAGCCTCAAGCTGTTCGCGTATTCGTGCATCGGTCTCGCGTTGTTCGTGCCCTGGGGCATCGCGAATGCGGGCGATCCGGTTGCGCTGCTGCTGGCCGTGCCGGTGCTCTTCGTCAAACTGGCGGCAGGCGGCGTCACGCTCGCCGTGGTCGAAACGGCCAACGCGAAGATGCGCATCTTCCGGGTACCGGAATTCCTGGCGACCGCCTTCCTGCTGGCCGTGATCGGCATGCTCGTCCATCTGCTGCTGGGGGCATGAATGCACGGCTACGCGACACAACTGATCAATTTCCTCGCGGCTGTGCTGCTGATGCTGTCGTTCGCGATGCTGAGCCAGCGCAGGATCCTGTCCCTGATCCATCTCTATACGCTGCAGGGTGTCGCGCTCGTGTCGGCGAACCTGATCCTCGGCTTCGTCACGGACGACGTGCACCTGTACGTGTCCGCCGCGCTGACGCTCGTGCTGAAGGTCGGCGTGATTCCGTGGTTCCTGTATCGGCTCGTTCGCAGGCTCGACGTCAAGACCGACGTCGAGCCGCTCATCAATATTCCGACCACGCTGCTGATCGGCATCGTGCTCGTCATCATTGCGTTCAATGTCGCGGCGCCGATCAGCCAGCTCGCGACATCGGTCGCACGCGGCACGCTCGGCATTGCGCTCGCATGCGTGCTGCTGTCGTTCATGGCGATGATCACGCGCGCGAAGGCCATTCCGCAGGTGATCGGCTTTCTGTCGATGGAAAACGGGTTGTTCTTCGCGGCGGCGGCCGCGACCAACGGCATGCCGATGATCGTCGAGCTCGGCATCGGGCTCGACGTGCTGATCGGGATCCTGATCCTGGGCGTCTTCATGTTCCAGATTCGCGAGCAGTTCGACAGCCTGGACATCCATCACCTCGAGAAACTCAAAGATGAATGACGCCCACGTCGTGCTCGCCGTGCTCGGCCTGCCGCTCGCGGGAGCGGCGTGCCTTGCCTGCGTGCGGCCGAGCCGGGTCGCGCGCCATCTGAACGTCGGCTTCAGCTTCCTGACGTTCGCGGCAACGCTGGTGCTTGCCGCGCGCACCGTCGAGCACGGCCCGTCGTTCGCATTCGGACGCGCGTTTTTCGTCGATCCGCTCAACGTCTATCTCGTGGCGCTCACGGCGTTCGTCGGCTGGACGACTTCGCTGTTTTCCCGGCCCTACATGCAGATCGAGGAAGCCCGCGGCCGGATGACCGCCGCACGCATGCGGCTGTATCACAGCATGTATCAGCTCTTCATGTTCGCGATGCTGCTCGCGCTGCTGACCGACAACGTCGGCGTGCTGTGGGTCGCGATGGAAGCCGCAACGCTCGCCACCGTGTTGCTCGTCAGTGTCTACCGCACCGCCGCGAGCCTCGAAGCCGCATGGAAATACTTCATCCTGTGCGGCGTCGGCATCGCCCAGGCGCTGTTCGGCACGATCCTGCTGTATCTTGCCGCGAGCCGGCAACTGACCGACGGCGACGCGCTGTTGTGGACGAGCCTGGCCGCGATCAGGACGCAGCTCGATCCGACGATCGTGTCGATCGCCTTCGTGTTTCTGCTGGTCGGCTACGGCACCAAGGTCGGCCTCGTGCCGATGCATAGCTGGCTGCCGGACGCGCACGCCGAAGGTCCGACGCCGATTTCGGCGGTGCTGTCCGGCCTGTTGCTGAACGTCGCGCTGTATGCGGTGCTGCGCTGCAAGGTGCTGGCCGACGGCGCGCTCGGCAACGGCCTGCCTGGGCGATTGCTGGTCGGGTTCGGGCTCGTGTCGGTCCTGATCGCGTCGTTCTCGCTGTTCCGGCAGAAGGACGTGAAGCGCCTGTTCTCGTACTCGTCGATCGAGCATATGGGCCTGATGACGTTCGCGTTCGGGCTCGGCGGCCCGATCGCGACGTTCGCCGGGTTGCTGCACATGACGGTCCATTCCCTCGTCAAGTCGGCGATCTTCTTCGCGGTCGGTCATGCCGCGCAGAAGGCCGGCACGCAGGCGATCGACGGCATTCGCGGGCTGCTGCAGGTCAGCCCGACGGTCGGCTGGGCATTGATGCTTGGCGCACTTGCCATTCTCGGGCTGCCGCCGTTCGGCGTGTTCGCGAGCGAATTCCTGATCCTGACGACGGCGATGAACGCGCTTCCGTGGACCGCGCCGTTGCTGCTGCTCGGGCTCGCCGTCGCGTTCGCGGCGATCTTCGCGCGCGTGCAGCGGATGGTGTTCGGCGAAACGACGACGGCGACGCCGCTCGAACACCGGCCGGCGCTGCTGCCGGTGTTCGTGCATCTGGGGCTCGGCCTGATGCTGGGTCTGTACGTGCCGCCTTATCTGGCGATGTGGTATCGCCAGGCTGCAACGATGCTGGCGGGATAAGCGATGCGACTCGACTTGATTCAGGCGGACGGCTCGACTCGCCTCGGGCACGAAGCAGGCCAGGTTCCGGCTACCGTGGTTGACGTCGACGAAGCGCGATGGCTCGACATCGCGCATGCCGCGCGGACGGAGCGAAGCCGGCTCGTCGCGATGTGGGGCGGCGAAACGCCCGAGCGCGAATTTTCAGTCAACGCGGCTTACGAATGCGACGACGGCGTCCTGTGGGTGCGTCTCGCGACCGGGCCGGAACCGCGTGCCGACGGCGACTATCCCGATCTGGCGGGCGTGTTTCCCGCCGCAACGCGCATGCAGCGCGCGATTTTCGACCTGACCGGCCTGCGCGAGCGCGATGCGCGCGACACGCGGCCGTGGCTCAATCACGGCAACTGGCCTAGCGACTACTTTCCGCTGCAGAAGCGGGCGACCGGAATCGAGCGATTCGAATCGAACGAAGCGGATTATCCGTTCGTGCAGGTTGCCGGCGACGGCGTGCACGAAATCGCGGTCGGGCCGATTCACGCCGGCATCATCGAGCCGGGCCATTTCCGGTTTTCGGTCGTCGGCGAGAAGGTGCTGCGGCTCGAGGAGCGGCTCGGCTATGCGCATCGCGGCGTCGAACGGTTGTTCGAACGGACGGCCGCGTCGAACGGCCATCGCGTTGCGGGCCGCGTCGCTGGCGATTCGACCATTGCGTTCTCGTGGGCCTATTGCATGGCGCTCGAGCAGGCGTGCGGCACAGCCGTGCCGGCGCGTGCGCTGGTTCTGCGCGCCCTCCTGCTCGAACGCGAGCGCATCGCCAATCACCTCGGTGACCTCGGCGCGCTCGGCAACGACGCCGGATTCGCGTTCGGTCTCGCGCAGTTCTCGCGGCTCAAGGAGAACTGGGTGCGGACCAACGACGGGATCTTCGGGCATCGATACCTGATGGATCGAATCGTGCCGGGCGGGCTGGCCGTCGACATTTATCCCGAGGATGCGGCGGCGCTCACCGAACAGTGCGAACGCATCGCACGCGAAGTACACGTGATGCGGAAGATCTACGAGGACCAGTCCGGGCTGCAGGACCGGTTTCTCGGTACCGGCCGATTGAATGCCGACGTCGTCGCGCATTTCGGCGTGCGCGGCATGGCCGCCCGCGCCAGCGGCCAGACATTCGACGTGCGCGCGAACCTGCGGCCGGCCCCTTACGGCGACCTAGCCGTCAAGGCGGCGAGCGATCCGCGTGGCGACGTCGCCGCGCGGGTCGCCGTGCGGTTTGCCGAAATCGACGAATCGTTGCGCCTGATGGGCGAACTGCTGGCGATTCTCCCGGACGGGCCGATCGCCACCACCGTCACGCCCGCGGCGGCGCCATCCAGGGGAATCGGCTGGGTGGAGGGCTGGCGCGGCGACGTGTTCGTCGCGCTCGAGACGGCGTCGGGCGATGCCATCGCGCGCTGCCATTGCCACGATCCGTCCTGGCAGAACTGGCCGGCACTCGAGCACGCGATCATCGGCAACATCGTTCCCGATTTCCCGTTGATCAATAAATCGTTCAACCTGAACTACGCGGGGCACGATCTCTGATGTGGCAACTCATCCGTCAATTCGCGCGCACCGAATTTCCCGACGAGCCCGTGCCGACCGCCGAAGCCGCCTGGCGACACGAGGCACAGCAGATTCGTCAGGACATTCTCGACCTCCTCGGCCGCGCGTTGTGCATCCGGCAAATCGATGCGGGTTCATGCAACGGCTGCGAACTGGAGATCCATGCACTGAACAACCCGTACTACAACATCGAAGGGCTCGGGATCAAATTCGTCGCCAGCCCGCGCCATGCGGACCTGCTGCTCGTGACCGGCCCCGTCACGCTGAACATGAAGGCAGCCGTACTTGCCGCGTACGAGGCGACGCCGGCGCCGAAGCTGGTCGTCGCAGCCGGCGAGTGCGCGTGCACGGGCGGCATCTTTGCCGACAGCTATGCGGTGTGCGGTCCCGTTTCGTCGGTGCTGCCCGTCGATGTGACGATTCCTGGATGTCCACCGCCGCCGATCGATCTGCTGCGCGGCATTTTGACGGCCTGCCGATCGCGCGGAGACTGAAACGGATGCCAGTGGCGATCCTTCAGCCGGCGATAGCTCGTGTGCTGCGGCGGCGAGGTCGAATGCCGCGCATCACCGCCCGATCGGCAGCCCGGTCGGCTCGATCCACCCGAGCCGGTATGCGATCAGCAGCGACAGGAACAGCGTGATCGACAGCCCGACGCGCGCCGCGAGCGACCACGCCATCCGCTTGCTGCCGCCCCGGTCGTGATTCATGAAATACAGTGCGAAAACCAGGCTTCCGATAATCATCACGAAAGCCACCGAAACCAGCGCAATCTTCATTGTTGATGTTCCTCCAGGCCGGAATCGGCCTTCAGCAGTGCTGCCAGTCTTTGCCGCTCGGCAGCGACGTCGGCGACACCCGACGCCGGCCAGTCCAGCGCCACGCCATTACCCAGCGAATCGCGTACGAGCGTCTGGTAACGCCGGTCGCTGATACGGCCCTGCTCCATCGCTTCCGCGATTTCATGTCGAAACGGTAGCGGAAAGCTCGCGTATCCGCGCGACAGCGCCGCATATTGGCGTGCGTCGACCTCTTTCGACGACGGCACGACCGCCCACATCACGACGGCCACGATGGCTGCGAAAGGAATCGCCGTGTAGCGGAGAACGAACTTGATCGGGGTCATGAGGCGAATAGCGAAGTGGGCTGTGCAGTAAAGGCGAAGTGACGACCGGGCAGCACCGCAGTGACGGTGCACGCACGCCGCGTGGAAACGGAAGCAGCCGGATCATCGGCCGCGCGGACGACGGAGCCGCTCGGGCAAGCCGAAGCCGGCAGCCCCGGTCGATATTGTACTTAAAGCCCAATACAACCAGCAGCACATGATAATCTTGTTATCATCTTTTCCATATGATTCGAGCAATTCGAGGCTTCCGGGCGCCGGCCGGCGCGGCCACCTCGCACCGGCGACCGGCATCGTAACCGATCACGCGGCTCGTACACCGGCGTTGAACCGGTGCACGACCCGGCATGACACATCCGGATATGGCGCCGAAAGCGGATGGATTATAATTTGATTAACATATCGACCACCCCTGCCATCCCGATGGAAACGAAAACCGCCCGCCTGACCGTACTGATCGATCCCGCCAAGAAAGAAGCATTCGAAATGCTCTGCGCCGAGCAGGACCTCACACCGTCGCAAGTCGTGCGTCAGTTGATCCGCGAGTATCTCGACAAACACGGCGTCACGTACAAGACCAAAAGCGCGCTCGGCAAGCGAGTGAAGTAAGGGATGAAGTAGGCGCGGTCAAACCTGCGGCGCCGTCAGGCGCAGATTTCCCATCGTGAATGTTCGCGCGCGCGCCAGACGAGCCGCGCGGGATCGATGCGCTCCCCCGCCTTCATGCGCCGAGCGGTGGACGACAGCTTGAGCGCGCCCGCCGAGCCGAATCCCAGCGCGCGCTCGAGCAGGATGCGCAGCGACGGCAACGGGTTGCCGTTCTTCCACGCGAACGCAATGAAGTTGTTGTCGTCGCCGCACGGCACCAGCGCACACGAATCGTCGAACACCGCGCGCAGTTGCTCGAGATGCCGCGGCAACGCCGGATCATCGTCCATGAAGTTGATCGCGAGCACGCCCGTTTCGCTCAGCCGCGCACGGCACGCATCGAGAAACGCGGTGCCCGTGCAGCGGCCCGGCATGCCGTCGGCGACGAATGCGTCGTGCAGGATGACGTCCGCCTGGACGTCCGGCCGTTCGACGTAGTCGGCGCCGTCCGCGCAGATCACCGCGAAGCGCGCGTCGTCTTCTGGAATCCTGAACACGTCGCGCAGCGCGATCACGTCGGGATTGATCTCGACCGCGTCGATCGCCGTGTCGGGCAAGTGCCGATAGCAGTACTTCGCCAGCGATCCACCGCCGAGCCCGATCATGCAGATACGCGCGGGCGCCGGCTGCAGCAGCAGAAAACCCATCATCACGCGCGTATAGCCGAGTTCGAGCCTCACCGGATCCTTCAGCGACATGAAGCTCTGCGTGCCGAAGTGGTCGAAGTGCAGCGACACCGCGTGCTTGGTCTCGAGCACGAACGGACGGCCGTCGTTCAACGGCGCCGCCAGGAACTGCAGGAACGCATCATAGGAAATTCGATCCTCGCTCATGCTCGACAGGCCCGGTTGATCGGAGAGTCGCTCGTACCGCGTGCGGTCATACCTTCTTCAGGTAGCAGGCCTTCAGCATGAAGCCGCCCATGTCGGTCTTGCAATCGACTTCGTGATCGCCGCCGACGAGACGGATGCTCTTCACCTTGGTGCCCATCTTCAGCGTGATCGACGAACCCTTCACGCGCAAGTCCTTGATCAGCACGACCGAATCGCCGTCCGACAGCACGTTGCCATTCGCGTCCTTGACGACGTCGCCCGCCGGTTCGTCGCCCGCTTCGGCGCCGGCGCCGGCCGACCATTCGTGGCCGCAGTCCGCGCACACGGTCAGCGTGCCATCCGGGTAGGTGTTTTCCATCGCGCATTGCGGGCAGGCGGGGGCGGCGTTCATTGCAGCTTCCATTCGGTGGGAGTTCAGGTCAATCGATAAAAAAATACCGGACACGCAAGCGCGTGGCCGGACCGCGCGCCGTGCTGCCCCGTCGACAAATCGACCGGGCAGCACGGCGCACACACGACATTATAATGCAATACACATAAACACGTTGCCGTATTATAATCGTCAACTTTCGATCGTTCGCCGGACTTGATGGCGGTTTCGCTGAGGATGTCGACATGTTCGAGATGAATGACGCACCGATGCCTGGTGTACAACACCCGGCGCCCCGTGGGGAAACCGCGCTCAGCGCGGTCCTGCCGTGGCGCCGGCCGGCCGTTGCACGGCATTCCGGCAACTTTCCCCAAGGCTGATCCGCATCGTGGCAACCGTCGTCTACGTTGAAATCGGCCCCGCCTGGAACCGCAACCGTGCGATCGCGGCGCGTGACGCGATCGTCGCGGCGGCACACCGCTTCGAAAGCGACATCCTGCTGCTCGCCAACGGGCTCAGCGGCAGCGCGAAGGACGCGACGGCCATCGCGGCACTACAGATGCATGGCGGCACGTCTGCGCAGGTGCTCGCCACCGGCCCCGACGAGGACGCCGCACTCCAGGCGCTGCTGCCGTTGCTGCAGGCGGGCTGACGCTGCGTCGCCCGATCCCACGGCCTCGTGCCGTTCACCCTGAATCACCACTCTCCGAGGAAGCGATGAACGACAACGTCACGTCCAACACCCCCAACCTGTCGGCCTCCGCGATCTGGGCGCTCGAGCGCCTCGCCGATGTGCGCTACGGCCGCGATGCGCCGGCGCTTGGCTGGTCGGTCGAACAGGAACTCGTCGGCGCGGGCTTCGTCAGCCATGCCGCGAACGGCCGATCCGGTGCGTCGATCACCGCGCACGGGCGCAGTTTCCTGAAAAGCCGCAAGTAGAAACCGCCCGGCACGGGCGCGATGCCGCCACGCGGCCGCCAGCCCGTGCCGCAATCATCGGACGATGGCAAGCCGGACGATGCGATCGCATTCCCCGCCGCACCCGGGGATTTGCGGCCGCGCCGCGGTTTCCGCGGTATCGTACGGGGCCCGAGCGCGACGCACCGCGCCGCCTTCCTTTCCTCATGGAACGCCCGATGACACTCAGCGCCCTGCCGCCCGTCACGTCCCCGCCGGTTCTCGACACCCCCCGCCTGATTCTCGAAGGCCACCCGCTCGGCGACTTCGACGCGCTCGCCGCGATGTGGACCGAGCCGACCGTCGTCGCACACATCTTCAACGGCAAGCCGTCGGCGCCGCGCGATTCGTGGATGCGGCTGCTCGCGTATCGCGGGCTGTGGCCGCTGCTCGGCTACGGCTACTGGGCGATTCGCGAGAAGACGTCGGGCCGCTACGTCGGCGATCTCGGTTTCGCCGACTTCCGTCGCGCGGTCGAGCCGTCGATTCGCGGCGTGCCGGAAGCCGGCTGGGCGCTCGCGAGCTGGGCGCACGGCAAGGGCTACGCGACCGAGGCGTTGTCGCATGCGCTCGGCTGGCTCGATGCGCAGCACCGGTTCGAGCGCAGCGTGTGCCTGATCGCGCCGACCAACGTCGCGTCGATCCGCGTCGCGCAGAAGGCCGGGTATGCCGATCCGGTGCGGATTCGCTTCAACGACGCCGATTCGCTGCTGTTTTCGCGTGCGTGCCGGTAAGCGCGATGTCGCGCACCGGCCGCTTCATCGCGACCAAGGTGCGTGGGCCGTCTGCGCCGGCGGCGATGTCGCCCCGAGCGTAGCCGCTTCCCGCGCCGGGCCGGTCCTCTGCCATCCGCCGCCCAGCGCCTTGTAGAGCGCGACCAGATCGGTCGTCGTCTGCAACGCGCCCTGCACCGCCTGCTGCCGCCCCTCCGACCCTTGCCGCTCGGCGTCGAGCACGTCGAGAAACGGCGAGGCGACAACCCCTTCCGGTAACGATCGCGCGCGAGTTCCAGCGCGCTCCGCTCGGCCTTCCCCGCATCGTCGAGCGCGGCTGCGCGCGTCTGGTCGGTGGGATACACGGCCAGCGCGTTGTTGACGTCGCGCAGTCGCCGCATGCAGTTCGGCCTCCGCGCGGCGGATGTCGGGCCGCCGGCGCGCGAGCGTCGACGGCAGTCCGACCGGCACGGCGGGCAATGAGCGCGACACGTCGAGCCAGTCGTCGAGCGCACCCGGCGCCCCCGTTACTATCTTCGTGCCCCGATAATCGGGGCTTTGGCCAGCCAGGCCCGGCATGATTCTCGCCCCCAGTCGCAGTCATGATCCGGGGGGTGTTGTCACCGGGCCTGGTGGGTGGCTGGTGATCG
>NZ_CADFEC010000016.1:0-134258 GCF_902833195.1 Burkholderia sp. BCC1638 | reverse complement strand
GCGAGAAATAAGGTGCATCCTCGGGGCAAACTTCTCCGAATGGGCGGCGCTTCGCTTCGGTATCCGGCCATTCCCCGCCCACATCGCCGACCACCTCGCGCGATCGCCTATTAATCAGTGTTTCCCTAGAGCGCGCGGGCGGTCAGAAAGAATGTCGCCAACCTGGATGAGACAGGAACGGCATGGCGCGATGACGGCATCATGAAGCCGCAGATCGGCCGGATCCAGCTGTCGGTCTGCGCCGCGCGGCCGACACTGGGCAAACCGCTCGCGGTGATGCAGGTCGGCGACGATTGGCACTCGTTCAATGCGGTGAACCAGATACGCGTGCGCGGGCGCTGGACGCGTACGCTGACACTCCGAAGCGATCATCAGTGGCAAAGGCGTGGACGGAAAAGCCAAGACGCAATGCGTTTTTTTCATGGGGCCACAATCCGAGTGCCTGAGTCAGCTGGACTCTATGCTGGTCAGAAAAATCGACGAACAGCGCGGCAAACGAGAAGCAGTTCAGCGGATACGCCCGTTCACGACGCAGTTCGGTTGGGACTCTGCCGTGTGGATCCCGCTTTTTCCAAGTTCAAGCAATTCGATCTGCTCTTGCTTTCTCCCCGCACACAAGATGATGCCGATCGGCGGCGCTTCACCCGGCTCCTGCTCGTGCTTCGTGAGCCAGCGCAAGTGCAGCCTCATCTGACTTTTATACTCAGCCTTGAAGGCACCGAGCTTCAATTCGATGGCGACAAGGCATCCTGATCTATGCCGTCGGCTTTGTCGCGCGGCCGGTCGGCGCGGCGATCTTCGGCCACTACGGCGACCGCATCGGACGCAAGGCCACGCCGATCGTGACCCTGTTGCTGATGGGGCTCGCCACGTTCGCCGTGGCCTTCGTTCCGACCGACGCAACGATCGGCATCTGGGACACCGTTTTCCTCACGTGGGGCTGGCGCGCTCCGTTTTTCCTCAGCATCGTACTGGTCGCGATCGGGCTCTACATCCGCCTGAATATCCTCGAGACGCCGATCTTCGCGAAACTGCTGGCCGAGCGCCGGATCGAGAAAATGGCGATGCTCGAAGTGCTGCGCAAGCAGCCGAGGGGTATCGTGCTGTCGGCGTTTGCGCGAATGGCCGAACAGGCGCCGTTCTATATCTTTACCGCGTTCGTGTTCACTTACGGGATCACGGCGCTGGGCGCCACGCGCGAGTTGCGGCTGACGGCGGTGCCGGTGGCGTCCGTGGTCGAATTCTTCACCATTCCGCTGTTCGGTCATGTGTCGGATCTGATCGGGCGGCGGCGGATGTACATGATCGGCGCGGCTACCGTCGGCGTGTTCGGATTTCTCTACTTCGCGATGGTCGATAGCCGGAATCCGGTATGGATCTTCGCGGCCATCGGGCTGTCGCTGGTCCCGCATTCGATGATGTATGGGCCGCAGGCGGCATTGATTGCCGAGTCGTTTACCAGGCGGTCGCGGTATAGCGGTGTGTCGATGGGTTATCAGCTCGCTTCGGTCATTGCAGGCGGCTCGGCACCGCTGATCGCGACGGCGCTGTTTGCCTACTACCATTCGGGGTATGCGATCGCGGTGTATGTGTTGGCGTGCGCGGTGCTGAGCGTGGTCGCCGCATCGAAGCTCGGGGACTACACCAACAAGGATATTTCGCGGGAATACGACGACGCGCGAAGTCATGGGCACGCGCCACCACTGACCTGACCGGCAGTCAGGCAGGCGTCACACTCACTGCTTGTTGTCCGCTCGAACGGCGCCCAGCGCTTCGAGCAATGGTCGGAGCGCATCGAGTTCCGCGCCGAAGCCGGCCCAATCCCCCGCCTTCAGCCGCTCGATCGCACGATCGTAATGGGCGAGCGCGTCACGGGCGCGCACATCCGCGGCGCCGCCCGCCGGCGCCGCCGCCGGTCCCGGCCTCGTCTCCTTGAATAGCGCCGCGAGCGCCTCGCCCAGGTTTTCCTCCATCACGACGCGATCGCCATAGGCGGCGATCACCCGTTTCAGTTCGGGCAATTGGCCCGACGCCGCGCGCAGATAGAGCGGCGACACGTAGAGGATCGAGTGCTCGATCGGAACGACTACGAGATGTCCGCGGATTACGCGTGAGCCCATCTGGTTCCACAGCGAGATCTGCTGCGAGATTTCCGTGCTCTGCTGGATGCGCGCCTCGATCTGATAGGGCCCGTAGATCAGCTTTTCCTTCGGAAACGCGTAGACGATCAGTTTTCCGTACCCGGGCGAATCGCAACGCGCGGCCAGCCACGCGATCATGTTCTCGCGCTGGCTCGGCACCATCGGCAGCATGAGCACGAAGCCGGCCTGCGCGTCGCCGGGCAGCCTCATGATCGTGTAGTACGGCGCCATCTGCCGGTTCACGGCGTCGCCCCCGTCGATATCGCCCAGCGCACGAGGAAACTGCCAGAGGTCCTCGCGGTTATAGAACACTTCCGGCGCATCCATGTGATAAGCGCGGTAGAGGTTCGCCTGGATCAGGAACAGATCCTCGGGGTAGCGGATGTGCCGTTGAAGATCCTGCGGCATCGCGTCGAACGCCTTGAACATGCCGGGGAAGATGCGCGCGTAAGTCCGCACCAGCGGATCGGAAGGATCGCTGACGTAGAAGTCGACCGTTCCGTTGTACGCGTCGACCACCACCTTGACCGCGTTGCGAATGTAGTTGGCGCCATCGCCGACGCCGGGCGGCGCATACGGAAACCAGCGGCTGGTCGTGTAGGCGTCCTGCATCCAGAACAGGCGTCCGTTGCTTGCCACGACATAGGGGTCGTGGTCGAGCGCGAGAAACGGTGCAATCGTGCGTATCCGGTCCCGGATGTTGCGGTGAAGAAGGATCCTGCTCTCGTTCGTGATGTAGTGCGTCAGCAGGATGTTGGGATCGCCGAACTGCCATGCGAACAGGCTCCGTCGTACCGCACCGCCGATCGCGACACCGTCGCGCCCGCTGTAGGACGTGTAGACGTTGCTATCACCCTTCGGGTAGTCGAATTCGGGCACACTGCCCTTCACGATCACATAGCCCTGCCCGCCTTCACCGAAGTAGATGCGCGGTTCGTTGATCGCCGGTCCGCCATCGGCGACAGGCGGAATGTCGCGCAGATAGAGCGACGGCAAGCCTTCCGTGGATTTCTCCGTGACCGGCGACATCACGATGCCGTTGCCGTGGGTGAACAGAAGATGCAGGTTCACCCAGGTTCGGGCGTTCTCCGGCAGCATCGTATGCTCCAGTTCGCGCGCCGACAGCATGACCTGCCGGTAGCCGGAGTCGAGACGGTAGCGATCGATATCCACGGAAAAGAACTTGTAGTAGGTCCTGATCTCCTGCAACTGCGCATAGGTATCCATCAGCGGCTGCACATCCCACAGGCGGATGTTGTCGACGGTCGCGCGATTGGCCTGCAGCGACGCAAGATTCAGGCCCTGCTCGGCCGCGAACGGCTTGACCTCGATCTGCGCGAGACCGTAAGCCTGCCTCGTCAACGCGATGTTGTGCCGGATATAGGGCGTCTCGAGCTGCAGTTCGCTCGGCTTGACGTAGAACCGCTGGAACAGCGCGGGATAGACGATGCCGAGCGCAAACGAAGTGCCGAACACGAGCAGCACCGCAGCGGCCGGCAACTGATAGCCGGGCCGGCGCATGTTGACCACCATCGCAACGGCCGACGCAGTGGCAAGGCCGACGAGCAGCCATAACACCGGCAGCATCACGTGGACATCCGTATAACCAGCGCCGACCACGACACCGTTGTTGTCGTAGAGCAGCAGGAAGCGTTCGAGCCACCAGGACCAGGCTTTCAACAGGAAGAAGAGTGCCAGCAGCGCCGACCCTTGAACCGCGGCGGCCGACGAAAGCCCCTTCGGCGGGCGCAGCATGATGTCGCCGCGCAGCCAGTAGACGCCGACTGCGACGATCGCGCAGCAGACGACCACTTGCAGCAGCAGGTTCTTCAGCACGATCCAGACGGGGAGCGCGAACAGATAGAAACCGATGTCCTTGCCGAAGATCGGATCGTGCGCGCCGAACGGCACCCGATGCAGAAATCGAAGCGCAACATCCCAGCTCGACATCGCACCGGCGGCGATCGCAAGCCCGAGAATGACGGCGGTCACAGCGATGACCGCGCGCCAGGGAATGCGCGACGTGACCTCCCCTGCCAGGGCTCGCAGGACATCCTCCGCCCGCGTCGACGAAGTGTCCGCTACCTGCCAGACATCGACGGGCCTGGCATAACGATGCGCGAGCCACCCCGACGCGCCGATCGCGACCGCCGACACGGCGAACACGGCGACGAACAGCAGCACCCTTGCGGACAGGATCGTCCAGAAGACGCCGGCATAGCCGATTGACGAGAACCAGAGCCAATCGACCAACAAACCGGTGATGCGCCCGACGGCGATCAGGCAGGCGATGACGATCGCAGCCGCGATCCCATAGCGTCTCAGGCGTGGGACGGACGTTGCTTGCGAGCGCATCGAAGCTTCCTTTGCCGGGCCGTCATGCGTGGCCGGCCGCGACCGGATGGGGGTGTGCCGCCGATCCGTCAGCGAGAATCGCGGCCGGCCGCATGTCTGAATGCTACGCCCGTTGCCGACGCATCGCCATTCGGCGGCATGCGCGACGTCACCGGCAACGATCGAACGCGGTGCAGTGCACTGCAGCAAATTCGATCTCGCCGCCGCGGGACGCGATGCGCAGCCAAGGGAGTGCACGGTCAAGGTGGCGTTTGAACGCCATCCGGGTCACGCTCACAATAGACGTTCCGGCAGCTTTCCGCGCCGGAACGGACGGAGGGCGAAATGGACGATCCCCATGATCTTCAGCGCTTTGTCGACGCACAGGATTCGGTGTATGCGCAGGTCTGCGACGAGCTAAGGCACGGACACAAGCGAAGTCACTGGATGTGGTTCGTGTTTCCGCAGATCGAAGGGCTCGGCGACAGCGCGATGGCGCAACGATACGCGATCTCGACACTGGCCGAAGCCGTCGCGTATCTTCAGCATCCGCTGCTTGGCGAAAGGCTGCGGGAATGCACACGACTGGTCAATCAGGCCGAAGGCAAGTCGATCCAGTCGATCTTCGGGTATCCGGATTACCTGAAATTCCGGTCGTCGGTCACGTTGTTCGCGCATGCGACTGCCGACAACGGGGTGTTCGTGGAGGCGCTCGAGAAATATTTCGGTGGCGAGGCCGATCACGACACGCTTGCACGAATCTAGGCGGTGTCGGTCCTCGCGCCGCGTTAGAATAACGCCCCTTCTCATGGGAGACGACAATGTCCTGGTTCGTTTATGAAGTGCCCGAATACCACGAAGACGCTGCGCGCATTGAACCTTTCAGCGACCTGCGGAGCCGTGTACTGAAAGTCGCTGGCCTGGCCATGGCTGACGAACTGGAAAGCGTTCGCGAGAACGCCGCGGCGACAGCGGACACGCCCGAGCGCCCCCTGCGGACGCCGGAAAATCCGCAGGTCTTTCCGATTCCCTACGCCGACTCCATGATCCTGGTCGGGTTCATCTTCGATCTGAAGCGAGACTTCCGGCAACTGGTCGTGTCACCGGTAGAAATGCCCTGGTTGAACGACGCGTAAGTGATGGTCGGACCGGAAGCTGACGGGAGCGTTGCGCCTGTTCCCAAGCCGGGTAGTTGGCCCCACACGTCGGACCGAGTCGAACTGCGCAGAAATCGAAACAGGGGGAGATGCCCTGGATCTCGAATGGATACCGAGGCGCGGTCGACATCTTGCCCGACACGTTGCATCCGGGCGATCATGGAGACGTGCGCCCCATCCACGATTCAGTCGAAGGCAGGCGCTTCAAACGCCTCCCGTATCGGAAGCGTCAAAGGTCACCATTCCGGCGTCCCACCTCTCGCGCGCTAGCAATTGAGGATTGGCAAGGCCCGAGCGAAACAGGTACAGGCGTCTGGCACCGACTCGGGAGGGATGTCGACGGTAACGCGAAGGCCGGCAGGCACAAGGCGTCTGTCATCCACGATGCTCTACAACAACGACAACTGAGCCGGTGTGCTGGTGCGAACTGCTTGATCGCCCTCTCTTGGCGCCAGGCTCAGCCCGTCCGTGGACTGAGGACTCCCATCGTCCGGTCGATACTTTCGCACCCAATCGGCGCCAAGCACATCGGATGAGAACACAACGCCGGGCGCAATCTGAACAAGTTCGCTCATCCGCAGATTTTCCTAAGCGGACTGAACGTCGAAGTGAGCTGCGGCGTACTGCGCGCTGCAGTTCCACACTTCGACGCCGTCACGGGTGAAGGAAGCCCAACCGTCTTTGACGATCATCTCCGCACCGGGAAATACGTCACCATACCCATTTGCGGTGGCAGCGAAGACCGTTCGCTCGCGACACGTCGCCCAGTATTTCCCATCGGCAAGCGTTAGCGGTTTTGTGCTCAACCGGCAACTCGACTCACTATTTGATCAAGAACCGGTCGCGGTTCTTTGCTCCCGCAATCCATTGAGGGGCCCTGCCACGACCGCTCCATGTTGCGCCAGTCTTCGGGTCGCGATACTTCGGCGCAACCGGCGCAGTCACGTTCGTCGCAACCGCGCGGCGCCGTCCGAAAAGTTGCTCCGGCGTAATGCCATATTCGGCGATCTGCTCACGGATCGTCGTGATGATGCTGTCAAGTTCAGCAAGACGGACTTCTTCCGCTTGCTGTGCCAGCGCTTCGGCTTGGGCTTTCAGCTCGAGATAGGTAGCCATGTATGTGCAGGAACTCCGATTTAGAAGATTGACCGGTGGTCGAGATGGCTTTGGGCTTGAGCGAAAGTCCGCCGACCTCGACAGACTCATTATATTCGCGGTTTGGTAAGAACCAAACGCCTTGACTCCGCACGAGACTACCGTCGTGGTCATATTCGTGAATCTCGCAAGCGCTGCTGGCGCTCAGCGAGTGGTGCTCCACACGCAAAGTTCACGCTTCGGATTACCGATTTAAATTTACACAAATTCAATTATCCACTTCTCGCCAAGTTCAAATGTCTGGTTTTTGACCAATCGTAAGCCGACCGACGCTGGCAATCCAGCGCCGCAGGCTGCGATGGCTACAACGGAGTGGATCACGATGACAAGCCGCGAACCATGACCGGAGTTGATTCAGTGTTTATCGACCAACTTGCGGGCAGCGAACAATTCGGCATCGTTGCGGATACCGAGTTTACGATATGCGGATTGCTTTTGCGCGCTGATCGTCTTGGGACTTCGGAAGAATTTCGACGCGATCTCGGACACGGACATCCCGGCAAGAAAGCACCGCAACACTTCATGCTCGCGCGGGCTGAGCAGCAAATCCTCCGACGCCCCAGAATCGGACGACGGTGAATCGTTACCGATAGCGGCCCGCGCTTCGGCCCCACGCGAATCTATCGTCTTGCCCCACGTGATCCGGTTCGAGAGCTCGGTGCTTATAAATGAGTGACCACTTGCCACGACGCGGATCGCGCGTGCGAGTTCACCGAGATCATTGCTCTTGCCAAAAAAACCGAGCGCACCTGCGCGCATCGTCATGTTGACGGTCGCTGACGTATCGCTGCTCGACATCATCAGCATCCGACAATCGGGGAAGCGCGTATTGATGAGCTTGACGAGATCGAGGCCGTCGATCTCGTCGGGACCAAGCGTGTAGTCGAGTAGCACCACATCGGCGTGGTTCGCTTCGAGCCAGCGAATCAGGTCGCGCGACTTAGCGAAGCTCGCTACCAGTTCGATGGAATTCTTCTCGGTCAGGTAACTCGCAATCCCGAGTTGGACGATGGCATGGTCGTCCAGAATCACGACGCGGATCGGCTGGTGCCCAGGCCTCATAGTTACCCCTATCGTTGTTGTATACGGCGCGAAGACTAGCCCCGTTATTGTCGCGGCGTGCCATCCATGATTATTTCGACTAGCTTACCGGCTTTTCGGGCAATTTTTAAGCCTGGTGACTACATCCGCAGGTCCTGCGATCGCAATGCCGCACTGCGTTTCCACAACGAGGCGACCTATGACGTCGGTTTCGTTTTTCGGTTTTACCTGCGACCATCCCGGCGTCCGACACTCGTCTGAGGACCGTCCACGGCAAACCGGCCAGCAATGGTTGAACAACGTGAGCAAGCTGAGTTTGAAACGATGTGCCATGCTAATGAGCACACTCGTCTGGCCGACGCCCACGTTCGGATGGGCAAGCAGTTCGCCGCAGTTCACAACTGAAGAGAAGGCGTGGATTGCCGCGCATCCGGTGGTGTGCACCACAATCGATCCACATTGGCGCGGTTTGAATTTCGGGACCACGGGAAGGTAGTTGGTATCGTGCCGTCGTACCTCGATGCGATTTCGCGCATGAGCGGATTGCGCTTTGAGTATGTCAACGGCCTGTCATGGGCGGACTCGCAAGACGCCTTGATCTCCGGAAAGATCGACGTTGTGCCCGACGTATCGAAAAGCGCGGATGTGTCGATGTATCGCGACGGCGTCACTGTCGGCCAACCGTACTTCGTCGGCACGATGGCCGTGGTCGCGCCGGAACACCTGAACCTGTTCTTCGATTCTCGCAACAGCTCTATGCGCTGGCCCGATCAACCCGCAGCGACATGCCCGTGCTCGCGCCCATTCTCGATAAGTCGTTTGCCGCGATTTCCGCTCGCACGGGCGAGGAGATTTCGCGCCGATGGATGGAATGGACCGACTGCGGCGAGCCAACTCTGCGCTCAATCCTTTACTACCGACGCTGGCAGGTCACATCAACCGGCGCCACCGTATTCGCGCTAGCGGCAATCGCGCTCCTTTCGTGGCGCGCACGCGCCGCTGCGGTTCGCAGCGAGCGCGAAAAGGCAACGTTCCTCGCATTCATCAGCCACGAGATCCGCACGTCGATGCTCACACGATCGTTTCGTCGCTCGAGCTGCTGCAACAGTCTCAACTCACGCGGAAACAGGCAGGTCGAACGGATGCAGCCGTTGCCGCCTCGCAACTTGCTTGTCCAGCCAATTTGACCCTGCTGATCGATCAGGTCCGCACGCTGCAGATCGTGCTGAACCTGCTCGTCGATGCAACCAAGTTTACGTCGGAGGGGCCAGTATGGCTGCATGTCGACCATCTGGAAGGTAAGCCGGACACTGCCGGTTCACTTGTGATCGAAGCCCTTCAGCACGCGCGCGCGTAAGCCTATGAGGCTGCCACCTGATCCGGTGCAAGACCCGCATACGCAGGGCACCACATCGCGATCATCTGCCGCAACGCTTCGAGCCGCAGCGGCTTGCCGAGCACTCCGTCCATGCCGCTCTCGAAGCAACGCACCTTGTGCGCGTCGCCGGTGATTGCCGATATGGCGATGATCGGAACGTGTCGCCCCTTTCTTGCCAACTCGTGTTGACGGATCGCGCGTGCGAGCGTGTAGCCATCTACGTCTGGGAGATTGCAATCCAGCAGTACCATGTCGACATGCGTGTGCGCGAGCTGCTGCAACGCTGCCCCCCCCGTGTCAGCGATGATGCCGACGCAACCCAGCGCCTCGCATTGGTCCTGCAGCGAGGCCCGTACGGCTTCGTGATCATCGACTATCAGAATGTACGGTACTTTCTGGCATGATTGGGCGGCGGATGCTGGTGCTCGAACCGGCGCCCGAGCGATTAACTGTGCCGACGACACGTTATCCGCGACTGCGACCGGCAGCTTGACCGAAAAGACGGTCTCGACACGCGGTGTACTGCTGACCGTAATCGTTCCACGCATTAACTCGACGAGTTCACGGCAGATCGCGAGGCGGAGCCCGCTGCCGGCTCCGCCGGAACGTGAAGCACGATCATCTTGCCAATACGCATCGAACAGATGCTTGAATGGGTCCGCAGAAATGCCGACTCCCGTGTCGCGAACCTCCAGTACCAGTGTGCTGTTTCGCCCTCGGCGGGTCATGGCAATGCGAACACGCAACGTAACAATGCCGTCGTCCGTGAAGTTAATTGCATTGACCAGTAGGTTCAGAATGATCTGGCGCACGCGGACCGGATCGATCTCGACATGCAGCGCTGGTGGGATCTCGATGTCTAACACCATCGCGATTCCCTTGGGTTCGGCACGCCAACGCACCATATCGACAGTTTCCCGGGCCCACGACTCGAGCGCGACTACCTGCGCGTCGAACGTCACCTTGCTCGACTCAAGTCGGGAGTATTCCAGGATGTCGTCCAGCAGCGTCAAGAGTGTTTCTGACGCAGACACGGCTGCATCAACGCGATCGGTCTGTTGTGGCGGCAACTGCGAGCGCCGCAGAAAATCGAGCGACGCCAGAACAGTCTGCATCGGCGTGCGGATTTCGTGGCTCACGAACGCGAGGAACATCGCCTTGTCCCGCTTGCTGCGAATCGCCGCCGCGCGGGATTTCCAGGAGAGATAGGCGAACAACGAGAATATCAGCAACGTCGCGGCAATCGCGACCACTAGCGGCGCGCGATAATGCAGGATTGAGTGTAGCGTCGGCTCGCCGTAGTCGTCGAGCTCGACCCAGTCCCGCGTGATCGCAGCGGCTTCGCTCACCGGAATCGCAGCGAGCGACTTGTCGATGATCGACGCCAGAATCGGCAGATCGGCGCGCGTGAGCATTGCCAGCGACACGGGGCGATCCGCCAGCATGCCGGACATGTAAAGCTGCCCCGGAAATTGCCGGCGAACGATCGGCAGGATCGTGACATCGATGCCAAGCGCGGCGTCGGCTTCGTCGTTGGCGACCGCGGCAAGTGCGAGTTCCTCGGTGTCGAACGTCAGTACGTCGAGCGCGACATCGCTATGACGGATGAAGTATTCGACCGCGCCTCGCCCCTTGATCGCGACACGCCGACCTTCGAGCCGCTTCAGACTGAAGACCATCGCGGAATTGTCACGTGTCACGGTAGTCAGCCGCCCGACCAGATAAGGCGAACTGACGAGCGCGCCGCTGCCGACACGGTCAGATACCAACTCTCGCCAGACACCCGGCAGCAAATCCACCTTGCCGGTAGCGAGCGCGTCGTACGCGCGACCCCATTGCGTACCAGGCACCGTGTCGAACGTGAGTCCGGTCATCCTAGAAACTGCGTTCAGGTAACTGGCGACAAGACCAGCATGTTGTCCGTTGCGTACATATTCGATTGGACTCCAGTTCGCCTCGACTGCTATATGAACGATCGGGTGTGCGTCGATCCATCGCAGCTCTTCATCGGTGAAGACAGGCTTCTGCCAAACCGTTGACGCAACCGCACCAGGCAGCAAAACCACGCAGACAGCCAGAAGCAATGCACGACAGAGCGAACACCATTGAGTCCAGCGCGAAGCGTGTATGTTTTTCATGATGGATGCAGCTTAGATATGTGACGACGCTGGGATGAATCGCGAGGTGCCGACGCGTCACGAACGGGACCTTGCCTCAGTCGACACATCGCACAAAGCCCGACAATTTGCTTCTCGTTCATGTGTCGTCGTCAGAATCCCGCAGGATGTCCGTCGGCTCACAACGCTGCTGCCCGTCTCAGGTGTGACGTATGGGAAACCCTGAGAAAGCAACACCAGCATAGAGAAGGCTTGCAAGGTGCGTCGCGCACGAACTTGTCAGCGGTCGAGCGCACTGTTACGCACGTTGTTTGGTCGGGATTCTGTATTACAAGGTGACGCCGCAATATAAGATTTGTCCTAAAAATGAAAGCGCCGTCATCCATACCACGGCTTCACGCAGGACCGTTGGCAATCAAGGAACAACTCTGATCATGATCTAAAAAATCATGGGCACCAATGAGTGTCAGCACCCCGCAGGCTGAACCGCTTGGATTTCCTGGGTAATTCCGAGCGTTAGTCGACAACATTTTAGACATACCAATTAGGCACCACACAGCAAGGCCTTGTCATATTTTAATTGTCTAATTTCATCCGTCACTTTCCCGAAAAATCGGGGACTCGACATGCGTTTGCACCAATACTCGATCCTGTCATTGTCCGTCTTTGACTTTTTTCAGATGTATCTTATTGTTCCGATTAATCGATACCACGACGATAGGTTTGCGCGGGAGGCATCGGTCTGGTAACACAATTTCTTCCATACGAATCATTCACTCATATTTTTTTGGACCGCTCAGAACAATGAAAAAATAGCGTTGACTCTTCTCTTGATGACGGTCGCCGGGCGCAGAAACTCCGGGAGAAGCGCCGGTATTTGATGTCCCGTTGTCAGGTCGCTCATCTGCAGATTTCCCCACGCAGTCTGAACGTCGAAGTGCGCGGCTGCGTAGCATGCGCCGTCACGATTGAAAGTGGCGAGATTGAAATGCCCGCTTTCGGGCCGTATAGGTTTTACGGCCGCGGGTCAAAGCCGCTTACAACGCATACTTCGCGACGCCGCGGAAGGCGGCTTCAATGCGCGCCGGCCACCTCGGTCTGACGAGAAGCAAGTTCGGTGTCTTCCACCTGAGGCTCTACTACCGCTTCTTGAATCGCTCCTTCGCATCGCCGAATGATGCTTGTGTCTTGCCGACGATCTGTTCCGCCTTGCCCGTCAATCTGCTCGTTCGATTTCCCACGACCCTGCCAACCATCTCCTTCAGTTTGCCCTTTGCTTCCGTGATGCGGCCCTTTACCTGATCTTTGTTCATGACATTGCTCCTTGAAAGTGACGAATGCTCGAACTGCGGTCCGGCACGCCGAACCGAATCGCGATGAAACGTCGGTGCAGGCACGGCGATTGCGCCGGTCGAAGCGTTCGCGCTTGTGGACAGGACAGCGAGTTGACGCCAAAGGCTTGACGCTCGCCAAGCTCGTGTCTCTGTAACGGGTGCCGGAGGCAAGGCAGGCTGCTGCCCATCGTTTTCAATCTTGCGGAGGAAGCATGAACACGCTCACCAGCGCCGGCCCGCTGGTTTCACTGATCGCCGGCATTCTCATCCTCGTGGTACCCCGCCTCCTCAATTACATCGTTGCGCTCTACCTGATTGTCATCGGGCTGCTCGGTCTGTTCGGAGGGCGTCTCCATTGAATTGATACGACGGCGAAATAGCCGGTTACGAACGCGCATCAGTTATATCGTAGTGCAATATGTTGATCTGGTGGCGTCGAACAGTCTAGCGCAATGAGCAATACATATACCTGCTGCATGTGCGCGAGTGAATGATCGATCAATGACATCGTGGGTCTTCCTCGATGAAACGACTCGCCACCCCTGCGCCGGCCGCCTAATGCGGGGGCCGTGATACCGACATGCCGCGCAGGGGCGTCCCGTCGGACGCGAAGCGATGTTCGACCCGACATCGGCACTGCGGTAACGGATGATTTTCACTCTCTCGATCGCAAATCGAGTTACCCCACGTCAGACTTTTATCGGTTTCCTTCCATTTCATTTCAATTCAAGTACGTGTTGCTTTGTCGGCTCCGAACGCATATACAGATTGAATTGCGGATCGCTCCCGCGTGCGTGTTCGTGCTCGCCATCATGCTCTGAATTCCTTCATATCATTCGCCATTCCGTGCCGCGAAGTAATTGAATATCCTGCGCGGCGGAAATGGTTACATCGTGCGTTTGACGATCGGATCAGCACCGCTGGGAAGAGACGCGGATCCCGTGGTTGAAATGGCAAGCGAAGCGTCCGCCGCTCCGCATGGGAACGAATCGTGCTCGTTGTCCCGTACTGAATGGAGGACAGCACGATGAAGCCCATGACACTCTCAAACCGCCGAATTCTGGCGACACTCGTGGCAGGCAGCGCACTCGTCGCGGCCAGCGCGGCCTTCGCGCAAGTCTATGTTGAACCACCACCGAGGTATGAAGAGCCCGCCCCGGCGCCGGGTGTGTCGATCACAATCGGCATGCACGGCGACCGCTACTGGGACGGCCATCGCTACTGGGAGCACGACGCATGGATGCATCGTCATCCGCGTGAACATGACCTGTGGCGGGAGCACGAGCGCGAGCGCATGCGCGAACACGACTATCGTGAATAGTGCAGACCCGCCGCGAGATACCAGGGAAACCGCTCCTGCTCAACAGTCTCGTACGTAGCGCACGGGCCGGCCTGATTTATTCGGACCACAAACATATATACGTCAAGGCGCAGCCATCAGCGCCTGGATCAGATTGGCGGCGATCGGGCGCCCGAGGCCGGTCACGTAGTCGTACCCGACAGCCGTGGTACAAAGCGTGCCGCATGTGCCGTTCGATCCGCTGACGATATCGCGAAAGTTCGCCGCGTAGGCACTCGACGCGAGCCCGTAAAGCACGCTCTGGATTGCGCTCACTGCGTTCAGCGTCGTCTTGCCGTGCGCGATGCGCAAGCTGTTTGCGATCGCAACCAAAGCGGACCATTGCGGCGCACCAGCGCTCGTGCCGCCGACGACGAACCAGCCGCGTTGCCCCGCATAGCCGTATGAATCGTAGACCGCGAAGCCTGACGCCGGGTCGCTGTCATAAGCGACGTCGGGCACGCCGCGCAGCCCGAGGCTATCCGATGGCGTCCCGAAGTTCGACTGATACGTCGGCTCCGGCTCGACGGCGCTCTGTCCGCCGCCGCTTCCGGCCCACGCCGTTTCGCCGGCGTAGGCACCGCTTGCATCGATCGCGATCGAAGTGCCGCCGACGCTCAACACGTACGGCGACGCGGCCGGGTAGTCGACACCATTGCCGCCGTCGCCGGACGCGGCGACGAACGACACGCCGTTCGCGCTGGCGAGTTGCCCGTCGTATTGGGTTTCGGCCAGAAATTCGGCGGTCCCCCAGCTGATCGACACGACCTTCGCGCCGACGCCGTCCGGCGCAGGACGCGTCGCGAGCGCGATTGCGCTCATCAAATCATCCAGCGAGCTCGATGCGGCTTCGACCAGCACGATCCGCGCATTCGGTGCGATCGCGTGCGCCCACTGCACGTCCAGCGAACTCTCGAGCGCCCACAGCGCATCGGGGGGCGGTGGCCGCTTGTCCGGCGTCGCGTACACCTTCGTGAAACAGCGCGGGGACGCGCACGGCGACAAGCCGAACGTGCTGCTGAACAACCGCAGATCCGCTTCGACGTTCGGATTGTCATATGCATCGACGATCGCGATGACCTGATCGTCGCCGCCATAGCCGCGCGCCGGCAATTGATCGAACCCGTAGAAACGGCGGATCTGCTGCGGCGACAGGCCGACCGGGTTCCGTTTCGCGGATCCGTGCAGATGGAGCGGCGGCCGTGCAAACACGTGCGGCGCTCGCGACGCGGACTGCGCGAACGACACACCGAGCGAGAGCGCGACGCTCGCCGATACGACGACGAGCGTGCGCAACACACGCGTGAACGAAGCTCGCTTCATGATGCTCCCCCGTTGGCAGACGAGCTGATGTGCGTCAGTGCACCTTCGCGCTCGTAAACGACAGCGATTTGCCCGTGCCCGCGATGACCAGCCAGTTGTTCGGATCGGTGGTGACGATCGTCGCGCTCCCGCTTTTCACGCTCGGCAACTGATATGTGCTCTTCGGCAGCAGCCAGGTCATGTCCTGCAGGCTCGTCGGCTGCGTCGCGCTGAATGTCCAGCTGGTCCCCGTATCGGTCGCCGTCCAGTTCACCAGCAGACGGCGCCGGTCGAACTGCGTAAGCTGGTCCATCGTGAACCACTTGAACTGGCCGGTCGTCGCGAGCGACGCCGCGTAGCTGAGAAACGTCGTCACGACGTTCGGATACCATGACGCGCCCAGCGGGTGCATGTAGATCAGCCGGCTCGTGCGGTTCGCGACGACGAAATCCATTAGCGACAGATACCAGTTCTGGACATCCGTCGTCGGCACCGCGAACTCCTGGAACTCCTCGAACGTCGCATACTTGCCGAACGGCATCACCGGAAACGCCCAGATGCCCGGATTCAGCAGCGAACCGTTGCGATACGCACGCGTTTGTGCGTTGCCGGTATGGCCGGTGAAGTAGTAACCGGAGTAGCCGTTCGACTCGAGCCAGTTCACCGCCCACGTCGGCGTGTTGCCTTCCGGCGCCGCCCATTCGACGTCCGGCCTGCCCGTCACCGACTGGACCGCATTGTGGTTCAGCACCAGATATTGCGTGAACGTGCTCGCGTTCGTTTCACTGGCGTTCGCCCCCCAGTAGTCGTGCGCCCACCCGCCGTGGCTGCCGATCTTGTGCCCGCGCTTGAGCAGGAACGCGACCAGTTGCTTCGCCTGCGTATTGTTCGTCAGGTTGATCCCGAGACCGTCGCCGATCGTCACGTCGTCCGGGCCGGCCGTCATCACGATCGAGTACGGGCCGCTGTTCCAGATACCGAAGTTCTTCAGGTACTGCGCAGGCTGGATCTGGTCTTCCGCGCAGAAGTGCCAGTTCAGGACCATCCCGGCCTGCGCGCGCGGCTGCAGCGACAGGTGCGGCATCGACAGGATGTTCGTCGTGAAGTAACGCAGGAAGCCGTGGATCGGCATGCTGTCGGTTTGTCCGTCGAGATACGCGAGCGGCAGGTTGACGAACATCACGCCGCCGTTTCCGTACGCCTGATAGCCGGCGACGAGACCGAAGTTCGGCGACGTCAGCAGCGTCGTACCGGTATACGTGCCCTGCGTGACGTAGCTCGGATACGTGAGGAAGCCGTATACGTAGCCGGAAATGCCTTCGAGTACGTCCGTCGTCGCCGACGGCGTCGCAGTCGCGAGCGACGCCGCGCCACTCACCGCAGTCGATACCGACGACAGCATCGTCGATGTCGGCGCATACGATCCGGATCTGACCTTGCCGCCTGTCGACACGCGGCCAAGATTCAACGGCACGCCGGTCATGCGCCCGTTATCCATCTTGTACGTGAAGTACGTCTGATGGTTGTACCCGGCAAGCCCGCCCGGGTTCGATGTGCTCGGCTGCAGGAACAGCAGCTGATTCGTCGTCGAGCCGGTCGAGGAAGTCGACGTGGTGGCAGCCAACGTCGTCGCGGCCGTCGTCGAACCGGACCATGTCATGGACTTCCCGGGCGGAACCTGCAGCGCGCGCAGCGTGCTGCCCATCCCGGTCACGGGGCCGAGGCCGATCATGCTTCCGCCGAGCGTATCGTAGAGCACGTAGTTGACGCCGGCCATCGAGCTGAATCGCGATTGCCCGGCCGGATAAAATCCCGTCGCGTTCAGCACACCGAAATCATAGACGAGCATCACGCGCCCGCCGTTCAGCGCGTAGTTCTGGATAGCGGTCACGAGCGTATCGTCGGCGACCGTATGCACCTGGTCCGGCAGGATGAGCCCCTGATACTGCTGCAGCGACGTGCCGCCCTGCTTGAATTGCGTGTCGCTGATGAGCGAGATTTGCAACCCCTCCTCCGCCGCCGAATCGAGCCACGCGGACACACGCGGATCCGGCAACGTAAAGTTGTCCGGCAGCAGCAACAGCAACTGGTTCGACAGCGCATTCGCCGGCCCGGCTGCGAACGTCATCAGGCAAACGGAAAAGACGATCAGAAGGGCTCGTAGGACCCGAATTGACTTGGCCAACATTGTTCTCTCCCGACGGAGGTGGGATGACTGCCGATGCCCGACACGTCGCCGCCGCCGCGCTCCACCCATCGAGATCGGGCGGTCGGCGGCCGGGCCGTGTGGCGCCATCGGCTAAGGGGGAGAGCGAACGTGCCGCGTTTCGGACACGTCTCGGCAACACAAGTACATCGATTCGTCGGACGATCGCAAACGCGCGGTAGCTGTCGTTCCCACCACAACCGATGAAGCTAACAACGTGCCAGTCGCGCAATCACGCTGCCGCAACGGCCACCGGCCATGGAAAGCGCACGGAACGGGAAAATCGCGCCAAAAACGTTACAGCGTCGATACGGTGTACGTGGCGGCGCAATGTGACGAAGCAGACGGGAAGCGTTGCGATGGACGATTTGAGGTATCTGGCGAGGCGTCGCATGGGACTCGCGGTCGCTATCGCCCTGGTTGGCCATCAGCACGCGCCCGAAAATCAACGGAAAATGATTCTGTCGAGTAACGCCGGCGCTGCACGCGTGCACTGCATGACCTTTTCCGAGTCATGCCTGATGAAGTGACAAGAAAGATGCTCACGCAAGAAGGTCGTTCAGGAGGTGGCGCACGCCGTCTCGCCACGCCATGACGCAAAAAGGGGCTGGCGGGATCAATTCACCCCGCCAGCCCCATTCTCAACGAGCGTATCTGCCCGACCTCCGTCACCGGTCGTATTCGAAGGCCTCGGTAAAGACCGTGTCGACCGTGTCGGACCAGCTCAGGTTCACGAACGAGAAATCGGTGCCGCCTGTCCAGCCGGCCACCGACGGGAACGCGACGCCCTGATCGCCCGGCACGTTGAGCGTCACCGCCGCTCCCGGCAGCACCGGCGACGCCTGTGCCGAACCGTTGACGAACGTCGGCACCGTCTGCCCCGACGCGGTTGCGCGAATCTGCACGTTGCCGCGCTTGACGAACGGCAGCCCCGCCTTCGACGTCCAGCTCAGCGGGAACGTCGCGCCGCCCGCGAACGTGCTGGCGGTGCCGGGCGTCAGGCTATCGCGCGTGGACTGCGCCAGATCGTGCCACGCATACTGGCGCAGCGCGTCGGGCAACGGCGACGGCGTACGCAGCCGGACCGTATAGTGCCGGGCCGGCGCCGACGTGTCGCCGTTCTGGTAGACGTCGATCGTATAGGCGCTGAACGACTTGATGTCGGCCAGCTCGGCGGCGCTCAATTGCGGCTTCGCCCACGCGGTATTGTTGCGCGGCGCATCGCCGGGCCACGTGAACAGCCCCTGGCTGGCAGGGTCCTGCGCGACGCCGGCCAGACGGAAATTGTTGCGGCACTGCGCATTCTTCGTCAGCGCGGCGAGCTGGGCCGGCGTCTGCCCGCTCGCGATTTGCGCGCGGATGTTCAGCGTGTCGCACGTACCGCTCGAGGGCTGGAGGAACACGCCGTTGCGCAATCCCGGGCCAGTGACGATCGCGAAATCCACCGCGGTGCCCGATGCATCGACGGTGCCCACCTGCAGGTTGAGCGAATCGACGAACGCGTTGGTCCCCGTCGACGGATTGGCCGGATTCAGCCAGTCCCATTTCTGCGCGTTCGCGTTCACCTTGCTCAGCACCGCGCGCTGATTGCCGACCACGCGCCAGCCGGTATCGCCGCTCGCGAGGCTGCTCGCCTGCACCGCGAGTTGCACATGCTGCTGCATGCCGTCGCGAATGCCGTCGGTGCGCGTCCACGCGAGCTTGACCCACATCGTGTCGCTGGCGACGACGCGAATGACTTCCGGCAAGCTGAAGCTGGCATTGTTCATCGCATCGTCGGCCAAGATGCCCGGCGCGCCGCCGGCATGCGCACCGAATTCCTGGTCGGCCGACATGCCGTTGTTGAGATAGGCAGCGGGCACGCCTGCGTTCAGTGCGCCCGACGCGACGCCGTCGACGAAGATCCGCCCGCACGCCGACACGTTGCCGGCCGCACGCGCCGCGCCGGTCGAACCGGTGAAACACTGATTCAGCGCGCTCTGCAATCCCGCCAGGTCGCTCGCGCTCGGCAGGTTGGACATCACCGTGCCGTTGATGGTCGCGGCTGCCGGCAGGCTGGCCTTGTCGCTCGGCTGCGGCGCGACACCGGGCGCGAGCTGAAGCTGCACCGGCGTATCGCCGGACGCGCCCGCCACCGAGCTGATCTGCACGCCGCCATCCGGCAACACGTTGATCTTCACCTGGTCGAGCAGGCGGTCGAGGCCCGGCCCGCCGGCGGTCAGCGGGCCGGAAATCAGGTCGACGCCCGTATTGCCGGTTGCGGTCAGCAGGTCGACCAGCGCCGACGCATAGGCCTGCACCGTGCTGGCGACCGCCTGGGCGGTGACCTTGCTCTGCAGCAGCCCGGTGTCGGCCAGCAACTTCGTCGGGTTGTCGCCGATGATTGTGGCGGCGATCGCATTCGTGATCGGTGTGATGTTGATCGTCTGTGTGCCGGCCGTGGCACTGAGTGCGATCAGCGTGGCTTGAGAATCCGCGACGTTGCCGTAAGCGGACAACGCGAAAGGCGCGGTCAGCCCGGTCACGGTGCAATGAAACGCGCCGGTCGTGGCGTCGGCGGGACAGTCGACCGATTTGCCGGTCGCATCCATGAGTTTGACCGTCGCGGCCTGCATGGCCGCGCCTGCGGCCGCGACGCCGCTGACCGTCTGTGCAGCGGGTTCGGACGGTGACGAAGATGAACTGCCGCCGCCTCCGCAAGCGGAGACCACCAGCGCTGCGATACCCCACACGACAGGTTTGAGTTTCATTGTTTTTCCCCTGTGATTCTTCTGGTTATCAGGTGCGATACGCGACGCGCATGCACGCCGATCGGAATTCTCGCAAAGGCGATTTTTGCAATCATCATTCAGGTGAATGAAAATCCGGAAACAATGCGGTACTGAAGGAAAATAACCTGTGTTAGCCTGAAACAAATTCGGTATTCGAATCAATATTCGTCAGATAAAACATACATACAAAATCATTACGCGGCGGGGGCAACATGCAACGGGACCAGCTCATCGGGGACCTCTACGAGGCCGCCCTGTACCCGGATGGTTTTCTCGAAGTCTTCCATCGGGTATCCGAATCGCTCGGCGCAAACATCTTTCATATGTTCAGCTGGGACGCCGCGCGCAATGCCCCGAAATTCTCGATCTATTCACCGCGTGCCGAACTCGACTCGATCGTCGCACTCTACGACCAGTATTACGGCGCACTCGATCCGCGCCGCGGCTTCGTCGAGAACGCCCCGCTCGGCGAATTCGTTTGCTGCCAGGATCATCTGACCGACCGCGATGTCGAGCGCAGCGAATTCTTTCAGGATTATCAGATTCCGTCGGGCATTCGCTACCTGATGGGAATGCGCTTCGCGCGCCCGGGCAGCGACGACATCCTGCTCGGCTTGCTGAGAGCGCACGGCCGGCCGCCTTATTCGTCAGAGGAACGCGCGAACCTGACGGGCATGGCCGGGCATCTGCAACGCGCGATCAACCTCTGGCAGGACGCAAACGTGCTGCGTCGGGACGCCGCGCTCGGCAACGAACTGATGGAGGAACTGGGTCTATCCATCTTCACGCTCGACCGGCATTCGCGCGTCGTATTCGTCAACCGGGCGGCAGAATCGATGCTGCGCGCCACCACTTGCCTCAAGCTCGAACACGGCCATCTGAGCGCGACGAGCGCGCCGCAGAACGATGCACTCAAGGCGGCCGTGGCACGTGTCGCGCAGACCCGCAAAAGCGAGAACCTTGCCCTGTCCGGGACCGTGAGCGCCGCGCACGAAATCTTTCTCGGCATCGCTTCGCTGTCCGGACAAGCACGCCATGGCGCACTCGGCGACGCCGCGATACTGATCACCGCCAGACGTCGCAGCGCCGCTCCGCTCGTCGTCGCTCAGCAACTGCGGCAGGCATTCGGCTTGACGAGCGCCGAAGCGGCCATCGCCGAAGCATTGATCGGCGGCAAGACGCCGGAGGAATGCGCGGCCATCGCCGGCGTGTCGCTCTCGACCGTTCGCACCCAGTTGCGCGCGATCTACGAGAAGACGCATTCCCGAAATCAGGCCGAGGCGGTCGGGCGGATGCTGTGGGTACTCCCGCAGCACGTGCGTGACGGGTGATCGCGCGAAACCGCGAGCCACCGACGTATCGAAACACGGCGGCCGCGACTACCAGTTGTATTTCGCGCTCGCCAACACCGTTCGCTCGTTGCCGAACACGCATACCGCGTACGACTGGCAGCCGCTGACGTAGCGCCGGTCGAACAGGTTCGCGACATTCAACGCGAGCCGCCAGTGACGCAGGTCGTAGTGCATCGCCAGGTCGTACAGCGTGGTGCTCGGCACCGTCAGCGAATTGTCCGGCGCACCGGCCAACGCGCTCTGGTAGCGCACGCCGGCACCGATCCCGACGCCCGCCAGCGCGCCGCCGTGCCAGGTCCAGTCCGCCCACAGCGACGCCATCTGTCGCGGCAGCGGCACCGACACCGGCCAGTTGTTCAGCGACGCATCGTTCGCCTGCACGTTCTTGACGTCCTGATAGGCGTACGACGCGACGATCGACAATTCGCGCGTCACCTTCCCGACCGCGCTCAGCTCGACGCCGCGCGAACGCACCTTGCCGGTCTGCACGGACGACGTGCCGGTGGGATCGAGACTCGGCGGCGCCGGCGTCACGACGTTGGTCTGATCGATCCGATAAACAGCCGCCGTGAGCATCAGGTTCCGGCCGTGCGGCTGCCAGCGCAGCCCGGCCTCGGTCTGCCTGCCGCGCGTCGGTTTCGGCAAGCCGCCGCCATACATGCGCACGCCGATCACCGGATCGAACGACGTCGAGTAGCTGATGTAGGGCGCCAGCCCCGCATCGCCCTGCCAGGTGAGCCCGATGCGTCCGGAAAATGCGCTGACGTCCTGCTGCGTGCCGGTGCCGGCCACGCGGTCGTCGAAGCGCGCGCTCACGCGATCCTCGCGGCCGCCGAGCGTGAGCGTCCAGCGATTCCAGCGGATCTGGTCCTGCGCGTACGCGCCGAGCGTGTTCATCGCCGTGTACTGATCGAAACGCCCGAGCGACGTCCGGCCGGAGAAGATCGCGGCCGTCACCGGAAGATAGACCGGGTGGTACAGGTTGAGCGACGGCGCCAGCGCGAGCCACACGCTGTTGGTCGTGGTCTGCCGGTCGAACTGCAGGCCGAGCAGCAGCGTGTGTTCGAGCGGGCCGGTGGCAAAGCGCGCCTGCGCGCGGTTGTCGATGTCCAGCCGGCTGTAGTTCAACTGGAACAGCCCGGCGGTGCGCATCATGTTGGTCGTGCTGCCGGGTACGAGCCCGTTGCCGAATACCGTCGCGTCGTCGAGCGACAGCCGCGACCAGCGCACATCCTGTTGCAGCGTCCATATCGAATCGACGCGATGCTCGAGCGCGTAGCCGAGCGACCATTGTTTCTTTCGATAGTCGTTGAACGCCGGGTCGCCCATGTAGATGTCCTGCGACAGGCGGCCGTTCGGGTTCGGCAGCACCGTACCCGACGCCGGCAGGAAGTTCGACGAGATGTCGCCGTGATCCTGCAGGAACGATGCGGACACCGTCAGCGACGTATCTGCCGTCGGCCGCCAGCGGAACGACGGCGCCACCGCGACGCGCCGGTCGGCGTTCGGGCCGGTCGCCGCGTTGCCGTCGCGCGCGACGCCGATGAAGCGATACGCATACTTGCCGTCCGGATCGAGCGTGTCGCCGACGTCGAGCATGGTCTCCTTGCGCGCGTCGTTGCCGATCCGCACGCCGGCTTCGCGAATGCGCTCGCCGTCGGCGAGCTTGGTGTGCGCATCGACGATCGCGCCGGGCTCGCCCGCGCCGTACAGCACCGACGTTGGCCCGCGCAGCACGGCGATCGAGTCGATCGTGTAAGGATCGACGCGCCAGTTCGCGATGACCGCCGTGTTCGGCGCCGGCACGCCGTCGACATACAGCGTCGGCGTGAAGCCGCGCAGCGCCGCATACCAGTCGGTCCGGCTGTCGGCGCCGAACGTCGCGAAACCCGGCACGTAGCGCAATGCCTGGTTCAGGTCGGTCGCGCCCGTCATCTCGATCTGCTGAGCGGTCACGAGGTTGGTCGTCTGCGGGATCTCGGCGACGGGCGTGTCGGTCCTGGTCGCGGTGGCCGTGCGCAACCCGACCAGCCCGAGCGACGCGCGGTCGGCCGCGCCTGTCACGTCGATCTTCGGCAGCAGCGCCGCCGTGTCGGCTGGCGGCGCCGTCGCCGTCGCCGTATCCGATGCCTGTGCGTGTACGCCGCCCGCGGCCGCCGCGCACAACGTTCCCCCGGCCGCGATCGCGATTGCGCGTCGCACCGAACCTGTCGCCTTTCCCATCGTTTCGATACTCTCCGTCGTGCCGTCGCGGCCCCGCCGCCGCGTGTGCTGCCGTGCTGCCTGCCGCGCACGAATCGGTGCGCGTCGATCGATCGGGTCGTTTTCGCGCGTGTGAATGATATCGGCCGCGGAGTGCGCGCTTCTAATGAAAAGGCACATGAACGCGATCCGGGTATCGCGGGCGCAGGAACGTGCACGATGTACCGTTCCCTCGCCTGTGTCGCGTCCTCGCGCCGCCCTCCGGTTCTTTTCATTCGTCGCGCGGTGCCGACGCCGTTTCACCAGCATGCGCTTGCCGCAGCCCGTTGGCCCTGAAACGATCTGAAACCCGCAACATGCCATATGTTGTACGACAACATGATGAAATAGTGGGAATCTATCGCTTTGGATACCTGAAAAGCTTGCCGCTCGCCGGCCGGCGACGATCATATCTCGCAAACGTTTCAATCACCATTCATTTGCGTATTCTTAGCATGTTAATCAACAAATTCATCACAATCCGCCTCCCGAAAATATCCCGTCCCCAGGGCCAGCTCGTGCTCGAAAACGTCGACGCTTCCAGTACAATCCGCATCGTCATGCGATGACTGATTTCAAATGACGCTGCCCCTTTTCAGCTGAGTCCGGTCAAGGAAGGACGCACACAACATGAACGACTCGCAGCTTCGGCTTGAATCCGGCGCGCGCATTTCCCGGCGCACCTTCCTTTACAGCATCGGCGCGCTCGCGCTTTCCGCTTGCGGGGGCACGGGAGCGAGCGAAAGCGTCGCCGGCACCTTGGCCGGCAACCGTGCGCTCGCGCGCGTGGCCACGGGCACGCCGGCCATCGCCACGAACGACGCGTTCGCGCACCCCGGCCTGCTGCACACCCAAGCCGATTTCGAACGGATCGCACAGAAAGTGGCGGCCGCCGCATCGCCCTGGCGCGAAGGCTGGAACACGTTGATCGCGAACGGGCATGCGCAGTTGTCGTGGTCGCCGCGCCCGCAGGCCGTCGTCACGCGCGGCGGCACCGGCTCGCAAAACTACCCGGTGCTGTACAAGGACATCGCGGCCGCGTATGCGTGCGCGCTGCGCTGGAAGATCTCGGGCGACACCGCATATGCGGACAAGGCCGTGCAGATCATGAATGCGTGGTCGTCGACGCTGCAGCATCTCGCGGGCGATTCGAACGTCGATCTGGCGGCCGGCATCTACGGCTACGAATTCGCGAACGCCGGCGAGATCATGCGCACTTACCGTGGCTGGGCCGCCGCCGACTTCGCCGCGTTCCAGACGATGATGGCCACCAGGTTCTACCCGATCAACGCCGATTTCCTGAACCGCCACAACAACACCGACATCACGCACTACTGGGCGAACTGGGATCTGTGCAACATCGCATCGATCATGGCGATCGGCGTGCTGTGCGACGACCACGCGAAGTTCGACGAAGCCGTCAACTACTTCATCGACGGGCCCGGCAACGGCGCGATCGCGCAGGCCGTCTATTACCTGCATCCCGGCCATCTCGGCCAGTGGCAGGAGTCGGGCCGCGACCAGGGGCACAACACGCTCGGCATCGCGCTCGGCGGTGCGATCTGCGAAATGGCGTGGAACCAGGGCGTCGACCTGTACGGGCACGACCACAACCGCTTCCTCGCGGGCGCCGAATATGTCGCGAAGGCGAACCTCGTGCAACCGGACGGCACCTTCCTTACGGTTCCGTACGCGCCTTACGCGAACGTCGACGTCACGCAGGCGCAATTCTCGACCGCCAGCCAGGGAGTGATCCGCCCGTGCTGGGCGCTCGTCTACAACCATTACGTGAACCGCAAGGGGCTGTCCGCGCCGTGGTCCGCGAAGTTCGCGCGCGCGATCCAGCCCGAGGGCGGCGGCGGCAACTACGGCGAGGCGAGCGGCGGGTACGATCAGCTCGGCTACGGCACGCTGACGTGCACGCGCGACCCCGTTGCGCCCGCAACCGCACCGAGCGGGCTGACCGCGTGGCCGGCCGCCGAGCGGGTCGTGCTGTCGTGGTGGGGCGTCGCGAACGCAGCGAGCTACGACGTGAAGCGTGCGTCCGTCTCCGGCGGCCCGTATACGACCGTTGCCAGCGGCATCGTCGATCCGCTGACGTACACGGACACGCCCACGGAAGGCGTCTGGTACTACGTGATCAGTGCGCGGACCGCGGCGGGTGAATCCGCGAATTCGCCGGAAGTCGCCGCGTCGACGGCGCTGCAACTGCATACGCTGCTGACCTTCGACGAGACGGGCGGCACGATTTCGGCGGATGCAAGCGGCAACGGCCATGCGGCCACGCTCGCCGGCGGCGCATCGCACGTCGCCGGAAAGCGCGGCAACGCGGTGTCGCTCGACGGCTCCAGCGGCTACGTCGCGCTGCCGAACGACATCGTCGCCGACGTGTCGGACTTCACGATCGCGGCGTGGGTCAACTGGCGCGGCGGGCAGACGTGGTCGCGAATCTTCGATTTCGGTTCGGGCACCGGACGCTATCTGTTCGTCACGCCGAAAAGCGCACACGGGACGATGCGCTTCGCGATCACGACCAATGGCGGGCATGGCGAGCGCACGATCGACGGCAACGCCGCACTGCCGGCCGGGCAATGGGCGCACGTCGCGGTCACGCTTTCGGCCACGACCGCGACGCTCTACCTGAACGGCAATGCGATCGGCTCGGCGAGCGACGTCATCTTCGCGCCATGGCGCATCGGCAAAACCGCGCAGAACTGGATCGGACGCTCGCAGTATCCGGGCGACCCGTTCTTCAACGGCGCGATCGACGAATTCCGCATCCATCGCGGTGCGATGTCGGCCGCGCAGGTGAAGGCACTCGCTCAAGGCGCTTGATGCGTGCCCAGGTTCCGGATGTGCGTCGCGGCGGGCCGCGTCTCCGCTGCCCGCCACTGCGACATCGCGCACGCACTCACGGCGATCGCCTGAAGTAATGCTGCGCCAGCGCGACCCAATACCGGACCCCGGCCGGAATGATGTCGTCGTTGAAATCGTATTTCGGGTGATGCAGCGCCGGCGCGGCCGTTCCGGCCGGCGCATTGCCGATCAGCACATAAGCGCCGGGGCGCTCCTCGAGCATGAAGCCGAAGTCTTCGGACGTCATGTTCGGCGGCACGTTGGCGTCGAGACGTGCGTCGCCGAAGGTGTCGCGAATCACCGCTTCGCAGAGCGCGGTCTCGGCCGGCGTGTTGACCGTCGCCGGGTAGTACTGAAAGAACTCGACATCGACTTGCGCGCCATGAGCGTGCGCGAACGCCTCGCACATGAGCCGGACGTCGCGCTGCAATTGTTGCTGCAAGGCCGACGACAGCGTGCGAATCGTCCCGCGCAGCTCGGCGCTGTCCGGAATGACGTTGTCCGTCGTTCCCGCATGGAACATGCAGACTGAAATGACGGCCGGATCCACGGGATCCTTGTGCCGCGCGGCGATGGTCTGACACTGCAGCACCATCGAACAGGCGAGCGGGACGGGATCGATGCCCAGGTGCGGCTGCGCCGCATGCGCGCCCTTGCCGGTCACCGTGATCCTGAACCGGCAGCCCGCGGCCATGATCGGCCCCGTGCGCAACCCGAAATGCCCGGCCGGCAAACCGGGCCAGTTGTGCATGCCGAATACCGCTTCCGTCGGGCATTGCTCGAACAGCCCGTCGTCGATCATCTTCCGCGCGCCCGCGCCGCCCTCTTCGCCGGGCTGAAACACGAAATGAACCGTGCCCGGCAACTGCGGCAGGTCCTTCAGCACGCGCGCGGCGCCGAGCAACATGACGGTATGCCCGTCATGCCCGCACGCATGCATGATTCCCTGCGCGCCGGATGCGTGCGCGAAATCATTGGCTTCCTGGATCGGCAATGCATCCAGATCCGCTCGAAGCACGATTCCGCGGCGCGGGTCCGCACCAGGCAGGCTCGCGACGACACCCGTGCCGCCCAGCCCGCGCGTCACCGCATAGCCGAGCTCTTCGAGCTCGCGCGCGACGACGTCGGCCGTCCTGTGTTCCTCGAATCGCAACTCGGGATGCGCATGCAGGTCGCGACGCAAGGTCGCCCAGTGCGCGTGATGCGCTTCCAACGACGTCTCGGGGATGCTGGCGTTTTCCAATTTCGACACCTTTGTAAGGCAAACCGGTTCAAGTCGGGACTGCGGCCGCGTCAATCATGAAACCCGAGGATCGACTTGACCTCCATGTACTCTTCCATCCCTTCGATCCCGTATTCGCGGCCGTTGCCCGACTGCTTGTATCCGCCGAACGGCGCCTGAGGGTCCCACGCCGGGTAGTTCACGTGCACCTGCCCCGAGCGGATGCGCGCAGCCACCTCGCGCACGCGCTCCTTGTCCGTGCCCTGCACGTGTGCGCCGAGTCCGTAGACCGTGTCGTTCGCGATCGCGACGGCTTCGTCGACGGTGTCGTAAGGCAGGATCGCGAGGACCGGGCCGAAGATCTCCTGCTGCGCGATCGTCATGTCGGTGCGGACATCCGAAAAGATCGTCGGACGCGCATAGAACCCGTGGTCGAATCCCGCCGGCCGCCCGGGGCCGCCGGCGATCAGCTTCGCCCGTTCGTCGATGCCCGCGTCGATCATTTGCGCGACACGGCCGAACTGCGCGCGATTGGCCAGCGGGCCATGCGTCGTCGCCTCGGCGAACGGATCGCCGACGACCATGCGTTCCATTGCCGCGACGGCCAGCGCCTCGACGCTGCCCAGCACGCCGCGCGGCACGATCAGCCGGGTCGGCGCGCTGCACGACTGGCCCATGTTCCGGAACGCGGCGGCAACGCCCGGCGCGATGGCGCGCGACAGGTCCGCATCGGGCAACACGATGTTCGGCGACTTGCCGCCCAGCTCCTGCGCGACGCGCTTGACGGTCGGCGCCGCCGCCTGCGCAACCAGCACGCCTGCGCGCGTCGAGCCGGTGATCGACACCATGTCGACCTCCGGGTGCGACGCGAGCGACGCGCCCACTTCCGTGCCGCTGCCGCTCACCAGGTTGAACACGCCCGCCGGCACGCCCGCATCGGCGATCACTTCCGCGAACAGCAACGCGCTGAGCGGCGACAGCTCGCTGGGTTTCAGCACCACCGTGCAGCCCGCCGCGAGCGCCGGGCCGACCTTCGCCGTGATCTGATAGATCGGCCAGTTCCACGGCGTGATCAGCGCGCAGACGCCAATCGGTTCGCGCACGATCGCGGTCGTCCCACGCCGGGTCCGGAACGGATAGCTGGCCAGATTGTCGCGCGCGACCCGAATATGTTCGGCCGCGAGCGTCACGTGAGCGCTGCGCGCATAGCCGATCGGCGCGCCCATTTCCATCGCGAGCGCCATGGCGAACCGTTCGGCACGCTCCAGGATCAACGCGTGAATGCGGTCGAGCAGCGCGGCGCGTTCTTGCGGCGACGTCGCCGACCAGCGTTCGAACGCCTTGCGCGCGGCCCGCACCGCGCGGTCGGCGTCGCGCGCATTGCCGAGCGGGATGTCGCACAGCACGTCTTCGGTGGACGGGCAGACGACCGCGAACCGCTCGCCGCCGTCAGGCAAAACCCAGTCGCCGTCGATGAAGAAGCGATCGAGCCTGCCGGCTTCCATCAGGTGGCGAACCGGTGAAGCGATGGGTGAATTCATTGGAGGATGTCCTTGAGTCGATGGCATGGGCTCGCGAACGGCCGAAGCCGCGGTTTGCCGACTAGAAATCGGCCACCTTGCCCCACGCGGAATCGCCGAACCGGCTCGGCCGATACGGTACCGGGTCCACGATCGGTTGCGCCCCCGTGGCGAGATCCGCGATCAAGTGACCGGCGCCGGGGCCGATGCCGAAGCCGTGACCGGAGAAGCCTGCCGCCAGGATCAATCCCGGCACGCCCGGCACTTCGCCGATACCCGGCACGCCGTCCGGCGTGCTGTCGACGAACCCGGCCCATGCGTGCGTGATCGTCGATTCGCGAAGTTCGGGCAGCAATTCGACGGCGCGTCGATACGTTTCGGCGACCGTCGGCATGTCGGGTTTAGGATCCAGGATGCGCACCGTCTCCATCGGCGTCGGCGCATCGAGCCGCCACCGCTTCAGCGTTTCGTGGCCGCCGCGCATCCCTTCGAGGCCGCCCGGCAGAAGATTGCGCCAACGCTTCGCGAACATCGGCACGAACTGTGGCGCGAAGCGCAGAAACTGCGGCGTCACGTCCACACGCGCGCGGCCGCTGATGGCCAGTGCGTAGCGTCCGTCGCCGCGACGCGTCACGGACACGCCCGAGGTGTACAGCGCATCGGGCAAGCGCTGTTCGATGGGTGACACGCTCAGGATCGACTGGCGGATCGACGCCTGCGGAAACCGGATGCCGAGCTGACGGCAAAACGACGACGCCCACGCGCCACCGGCAAGCACGACCGTCCGGGTCCTGATCACGCCGGCTTCCGTGACGACGCCGCTGACGCGCCCGCCCTCCAGCTCGATGCCGCGCGCCGCGCAATGCTGGTTGACGCTGCCGCCGAGCTTCATGAACGCGGCCGCTACGGCCGGTGCGGCCTTCCCCGGGTCGGCCGTGCCGTCGCTCGGCGAGAACACGCCGCCCTTCCACGGCCGGCCGGTCGCGCGCCCGCGCTCGCCGGCCTGCTTGCTGTCGAGCATGTACGTCGTCACGCCCGCGGTCTTCGCGAAATCGCCCCAGCTGGCCCAGCGCGACAACTCGGCCTCGTCGTTGCTCAGATACAGCAGCCCGCAGCGATGAAAGCCCGTGTCTTCGCCGGATTCGACGGCGAAGCGTTCCCACAGATCGATGCTCTTGCTTGCCATCGGCAATTCGCGCTCGTCGCGGTTCTGCTGCCGGCACCAGCCCCAGTTGCGGCTCGACTGCTCGGCCCCGATTCGGCCCTTCTCGACCAGCGCGACCGACACCCCGCGCCGGGCCAGGTAGTACGCGGTGAAGACGCCGATGATGCCGCCGCCGATCACGACGACATCGGCCGAAGCCGGCGGCGTGGACGGCGTTTCGATTTGGCGCAACGGAGGGGACATGTTCAGTCTCGTTCGGTTGATACGTGGACGTTCTGCACGACGTAGAATTTCGCCACGCGTTCGCGGCTTTCCCATCCGATCGATGCGCCGCGCGGCACGAAGAGCGCGTCGCCGGCGCCGAGCGACAGCATGCTGCCGTCGGGCGCGGCGAACCGTACGCTGCCGGCGAGCAGGAGCATGAACTCGTTCACGCGATGCGGGCGAACGATCCGGTGATAGGGCGTCGAATCCCACGTGCCCGCGCAGTATTCGGCGCCGTCGTCGATGAACACGTTGTCGCTTCGGCACTGCGGTGCGGGGCCGAGCAGCACCTCGGGCGGCAGCGATGCGGACGGCTTGAAGTTGGCGTCGGCACGCAGCGGGAACACGCCGCGCTTCGTCGGTTCCGCGCATGCAGCCGCGCAGAACATGACGAGCACGTGCGATTCCGCGATGACGCGCAGCGCCGTGCCGCCGCCGATGACCGCCCCCTCCCCCGGCCCCAGCACCAACGGTGCGGCGCCCGCCGCTTCGAGCGTCAGCTCGCCTTCGACGACGACGAGGGTCTCGATGTGCGGGTAACGCGAGACATCAAGCTCGCCAACGAAACGGATACGCCCCGCGGCCATCGCGTCGGGCCCTTCCCACGCGATCTCGCGATGTCGCGCGAAAGGATCGCGCTCCCCGAATGCCTGCTTGCGGAAGGCGGTTGTATTGGTCATGCCGTCGGCACGATGCAACACGAAAACTGCGGTCATTTCTGCTCCTGCCCAGTGCGCGGCGATGTTGTCGAGAACCCGTCGCGCGGTATCGGAAATCGTTGTTCGCGGACGTCGCCCGCGGCGCGCCTATGCAACGTGACACGACGCTTCGCTGCGTTCGACGCGTGTGCGGGTCGACGAGGTTCGCGCCGGCGCGTCACCCGGCCGGGCGACCACGTAATCGCGCGGCGTAATCCCGAGCACCCGCCGGAAATGCCGGCACAGATGGCTCTGATCGAAGAAGCCGACCTCGGTCGCGACGACCGACGGCGCCAGACCGGCGCGCAGCAAATCCTGCGCACGCCGCACGCGTACGAGACACAGATACCGGTGCGGCGACAAGCCGACTTCGCCGCGAAAGCGCGCGGTGAAACGGGATACGCTCAATCCGGCGACCGCCGCGAGCGTGTCGAGATTCAGCGCTTGCGCGAACGATGCATCGATCGTGCGCAGCACGTCGCCGATCGCCGGCGAGACGGGCTGCGGAACTCGCGGTGCACGCGGTGGCGCGCCGTCAAGCGAATCGTGGAACAGGGTGACCATGCTTGCCGTCCTCATGCGATCGTCTTGACGGCTGCGCCTTGTGCGGCGAAATGCGCGATCGAGCACGGCTCGATCGACGCGGCCATCGTGTCACCGCCGCCCGTCCCGTCGTGGCGGCCTTCGCCCAAGGCAAGCAGGCAAACAAATCGTGCGGTCATATCGAATCCTCCCGGAGCAGCCGCTTCAATGCAGGAAATCCTGCATCCGGTAATACGCGCCGACGAACGGCAGGAACCACGCTTGCCCGAAATGGCCGGGCATTGCCGGCCAGTCGAGTTCGCGCCACGGATTCGACGCGGCCGCGCCGTACAGCACGTCGGCCATCACGCGGCCCATGTGCACGGACATCTGCACGCCGTGGCCGCTGTAGCCCATCGAGTAATAGAGCCCGTCGTGCTGGCCCGCGCGCGGCAGCCGGTCGGCGGTGATGTCGACCAGCCCGCCCCAGCAGTAATCGAGCCGCACGTTCGCCAGTTCCGGGAAATAGCCGGCCATACCGGCGCGCAGGATCTCGCCGCTTTTCGCGTCGGAGCGCGGGCTCGACATCGCGAAGCGCGCGCGACCGCCGAACAGCAGCCGGTTGTCGGGCGTCACGCGGAAGTAGTTGCCGATCTGGCGCGACGTGACGTACGCACGGCGATGCGGGAACAGCCGGTTCAGTTGCGCGTCGGGCAGCGGCTCGGTCACGACGATGAAACTGCCGACCGGCGCGATGCGCCGCCGGAACCAGGCGAACGGGCCGTGCTGCGACGCGCCGGTCGCGACCAGCACGCGATCGGCGACGAGCGTGCCGCGCGTGCAGGTGATCGCGTGGCGCTCGCCGTCGATCCGTTCGAGCCGCGTGACGGCCGCCTGCTCGTAGATGCGCGCGCCCGCCCGCACGGCCGCCTGCGCGAGGCCGACGCCGAACTTGCCCATGTGCATCTGCACGCCGTTACGCTGCAACAGCCCGCCGTGGAAGCCGTCCGAGGCGACTTCATCGCGAATGCGCGACGGATCGATCAATTCGATGTCGGGATCCACGTCACGCCGCAGCACGTCGAACGTCTTCGCCAGCCCCGCGAAATGCTGCGGCTTCGCGGCGAGCTTCAGCTTGCCGGCACGCCGTAAATCGCAGTCGATCGCATGTTCGGCGACGATCGCCTCGACGCTCTTCACCGCGCTTTCGTAGGCGCGATAGAACTGCTTTGCAGGTTCGGCGCCGATCCGCGCGGCCAGCGATGCGTAGTCCTGCGCGACGCCGGTATTGCACTGGCCGCCGTTGCGGCCGGACGCTTCGCCCGCGATCTGCGCGGCTTCGAGCACGACCACCGATACGCCGCGCTGCGCCAGCGCGAGCGCCGCCGACAGGCCGGTGAAGCCGCCGCCGATCACGGCCACGTCGGCGCGTCCTTCGACGGGCCCTTCGCAGCCTGCACGAAACGCGGGGCGCGTATCCAGCCAGTACGATTCGAATTTCATCGGATCCTTCTCGAGCATTCCGTCGACAGCGATCGCTGATCGCCCGTTGAAAGTCATTTAATCACCGTCAAAAAGCGCGGTTGCCGCGTATTCGCGCACGGCGCGCGCACGATCCACCGTTTTGCACGACCGCCGCAGCAGACTATGCGGATCGCCGCGCGGCGCGCTACAAACGCACCGGCTGCACCGGCGCGGCACCCTCCGCCGGCTCGGCCTGGAAGCGCGCGAGATCTTCCTCGCTGCGATGGCACAACACCTGCGCGCCGTTCTCGAGCGTGCGCAGCGCGGGCGCGGTCCGGTTGCACACGCCGTCCACCCGCATCGCGCAGCGCGACAGGAACGGACACAGCTCGGCGTCGTCGGCGCTCGCGCCGATCGGCACGAGCGGCCGGTGGCAGCGCTCAGCCGCATCGTCGAGCCAGCCCGCGCGCAACTCCGGTGCCGACGACACGAGCAGATGCGAATACGGGTGGTAAGGCGGCGCACAGAGCGCGTCGCGGCTACCCGTTTCGACGCGACGGCCCGCGTACAGCACGACGATGTCGTCGCTGATCGCGCGCACTTTCGCGATGTCGTGCGTGATGAACACGTACGACACGCCAAGCTTCGCCTGCAGGTCGCGCAGCAAATCGATGATCGCGGCGCCGACCACGGTGTCGAGTGCCGACGTGACCTCGTCGCACAGAATCAGGTCGGGCTCGGCCGCCAGCGCGCGCGCGAGATTCACGCGCTGCTTCTGTCCGCCGGACAGCTCGCCGGTGCGCCGCGCGGCCACCGCCTGCGGCAGCCGCACGAGTTCGAGCAGCTCCGCGACGCGCTGGCGTGCACGCGCGCCCTTGATCCCGTGATAGAACGCGAGCGGCCGCGCGAGCGTGCGCTCGACGCTATGCACCGGGTTGAGCGCGGTATCGGCGTTCTGGAACACGATCTGCACGCGACGGTGCTGCTCCTTGGTGCGTTTGCCGATATCGAGCGCGAGCGGCTCGCCGTCGAGCAGAATCTGCCCGGCCGTCGCCGGCACGAGGCCCGCGATCACCTTCGCGAGCGTCGTCTTGCCCGAGCCCGATTCGCCGATCACGCCGACCGTCTGCCCGCGCCCGATGCGCAGGTCCACTTCGTGCAGGATCACCTTCGCGGGCCAGCCTTTCGCGGTACGGCCGCCGTAACCGGCGACCGCGCTGCGCACGTCGAGCAGCGGCGCCGGCGCGGCGCTCGCCGCTTTCGCGTCGCGTTCGGCATCGCTCGGCGTCACCGCCGCAATCAGGCTCTGCGTGTACGGATGCGCCGGCGCATGCAGGATCTGTTCGGTATCGCCCGCTTCGCGGATCACGCCGTCGCTCAGCACGACGATCCGGTCGGCCATTTGCGCGACCACCGCCAGATCGTGCGACACGTATACGGCGCTCATCCCGTAGCGCCGGATCACGCTCTTGAAGGCCTGCAGCACGTCGATCTGCGTGGTCACGTCGAGCGCGGTGGTCGGCTCGTCGAGGATCACCAGCTCCGGATCGGTGATCAGCGCCATCGCGGCCATCAGCCGCTGCAGCTGACCACCCGACACCTGATGCGGATAGCGTTTGCCGATCGTCTCGGGCTCGGGCAGCGCGAGCGCGCGGAACAGCTCGACCGCCTTCGCCTGCGCGTCGCGCTTCGACAGCGTCTTGTGGATCAGCGCGCTCTCGATCACCTGGTCGAGAATCGTGCGCGACGGGTTGAACGCGGCGGCCGCGCTCTGCGCGATGTACGCGACCTTGCGGCCGCGCAGCGCGGCCAGCGCCGGTGCGGGTAGCGTGCAGACATCGGTGCCGCCGAGCTTCACCGAGCCGCCCGCGATCCGGCAGCCGGCACGCGCATGGCCCATCAGCGACAGCGCGATCGTGGTCTTGCCGGAGCCCGATTCGCCGATCAGTGCGAGCACCTCGCCACGCCCGATATCGAAATCGACGCCGTGGACGATCGTCGTTTCCTCGCCGCCCGGCCGGCCGCCGACCACGCGCAGCCCGCGCACCTCGACGAGCGGAGTCGAATCGTGTCGCATCAGTGTTCTCCGGCGGCAGCGGCCGCGCCCTTGCGGCGGCCGCGATGCGGCAGGCCGTCGATCAACAGGTTGACGCCCACCGTCAGGATCGCGATCGCGACCGCGGGCATGATCGCGACGGCCGAGCCGTCGCCGAGGCTCGCGATGTTCTCGCGTACGAGCGAGCCGAGGTCCGCGTATGGCGGCTGCACGCCGAGCCCGAGAAAGCTCAGGCCGCTCAGCAGCAGCACGACGAACGTGAAGCGCAGCCCCGTATCGGCGAGCATCGGGTGGATCATGTTCGGCAGCATCTCGACGCACGCGATGTACAGCGCGCTTTCGCCGCGGGCGCGTGCCACCTGCACGAATTCGAGCGTGCTGATGTTGACCGCCAGCGCCCGCGCGATCCGGTACGAGCCCGGCATGTAGCTGACCGCCGCGGTCAGGACCAGGAGCGGCAGCGACGAGCCGAACGCGGCGACGAACATCAACGCGAACATCTTCGACGGAATCGACGTGAGCGCATCGAGCAGCCGGCTCATCGTCTCGTCGACCGCGCGACCCGACACCGTCGCGAGCAGCCCGAGCGTCGTGCCGGTCAGCGCGGCGAGCAGCACCGCCGCGAGCGCGAGCAGCACGGTCAGGCGCGTGCCGTACAGGATCCGGCTCAGCATGTCGCGACCGAGAAAGTCGGAGCCGAACGGCAGCTTCGCGCTGAACGGCGCGAAGACGTCGGGCGTGACGATCGCGCCGACGTCGTGCGGCGCGAGCAGCGGCGCAAATGCCGCGATGAACAGCATCAGGCCGACCATCGACAGGCCGACGCGGCCGCCGGTCGTCAGTTTCACGCGCGCGGCGCGGCGCTTGCGCGGCTGGTCGGGGGCGGGCGCGGCGGGCGGCGTCGCGCCGCTCCACGGCGGAGGCGGATCGCCGGACGGCGGCAGCGCGCTGCTGCGTTGAACGGGTTCGGTCGGGTGCATGGGCGGCATCTCGGAAGAAGGACGGGACGCTCAGGTCCGCAATCTCGGGTTCGACACGATCGAGCACAGGTCGGCGAACAGCACGAGCGTCAAGTAGGCGACGCAGAAGATCAGCGTGCACGCCTGGACCAACGGGAAATCGCGGTTGCCGACGGCGTCGACCATCAGGCTCGCGAGGCCCGGATAGTTGAAGATCGTCTCGACGACGATCACGCCGCCGAGCAGATACGACAGGCTCAACGCGACCGCATTGGCGATCGGGCCGATCGCGTTCGGCAGCGCATGGCGCAGCACGACACGCGCGGGGCTCGCGCCCTTGAGCACGGCCATCTCGACGTACGACGCGCTCAGCTGCTCGATCACCGCGGCGCGCGTCATCCGTGCCATCTGCGCGATCACGACCGCGCACAGCGTCAGCACCGGCATCGCATACGCACGCAGGAAATCGTGCAGGCTTTCGATCGGGCCGCTGTACGACAGCGCGGACAGCCAGTGCAGCTTCACGGCCAGCACGAGCACGGCGACCGTCGCGATCAGGAATTCCGGCGTCGCGACGAGCGACAGCGTGCCGAGGCTGATCACGCGATCGACCGCCGATTCGCGCTTGACCGCGGCGAGGATCCCGAGCAGCAGCGCGATCGGCACCGACACGGCGGTCGTGATCGCCGCGAGCGCGAGCGACTTCGGCAGGCGTCCGCCGATCATCTCCGACACAGGCATGTCGCCCGACAGCGAGCGGCCGAAATCGCCGTGCAGCAGCCCCGCGAGCCAGTGCAGGTAGCGCACGTGGGCCGGCATGTCGAGGCCGAACTGCTGGCGCAGCGCGGCGACCGTCTCCGGCGTCGCGGACTGGCCGAGCGCGGCCTGCGCGGCGTCGCCCGGCAGCAGGTTCGTGATCGTGAAGATGATCGCGGACACGATCAGCAGCGTCAGCGCGGTGACCGCGATGCGCCGGCCGATCAGCCCGAGCAGGATTCGATTCATGAAGCGGCACTCCGGAAAAGGTCGCGCGCGACCGGGGCGGTGGCCCGCGCCGGTCGCGCGGCGGCGGCACGCGTCGTGCTCAGGCGTTCCACCACACGTGCTCGGCGAACATGAAGCCCATCATTCCGCCGGTCGGAATCGAGCCGAGGCCCGCGAGCCGCTTGTCGTAGCCGTCGAGGAAGCTGATGAAGGCCGGAATGCCGACCCGGCACTGCTGCGCGACGAGCACCTGCATGTCGCCATACATCTGCTTGCGCTTCGCGTCGTCGGTTTCCGATCGCGCGGCGAGCAGCAACTGGTCGAACTTCGCGTTCTTCCAGCCCGACTCGTTCCACGGCGCATCCGACTTGAAGAACTGCGTGAACACCACGTCGGCGCTCGAGCGCGGGTTGATGTTGCCGAAGCCGAGCGGATGCTTCATCCAGTGGTTCGACCAGTAGCCGTCGGGCGACACGCGGTTCACCTGCAGGTTCAGCCCGATCTTCTGGCCGGCCTGCTGCAGCAACACGGCCATTTCGATCGACCCGTTCGCGTCGGACGTCGCATAGATCGGCGGCAGCGTGGCGCCCAGCGCCCCCGCCTTCTGGAACAGGAACTTCGCCTTGTCCGGATCGTGCGGCCGCTGCGGCAGCGATGCGTTGAAGTAGCGATGCCCCGGCGGGATCGGCTGGTCGTTGCCGATCACCGCGTAGCCGCGGAACACCGCCGTGCGGATCTGCTCGCGATCGAACAGGTACTTCATCCCTTCGACGAAATCCGGGTTCGCGGTGATCGGGTTGTCGCTGCGCACGATCAGGTCGGTATAGAGCCCCGACTTGGTTTCCTGCAGCGCATAGCCCGGCGTCGACGCGACCCGCTGCGTCGAGCGCGGATCGATCGCGTTGATCAGGTGCACGTCGCCCGACAGCAGCGCGTTCAGGCGCGCGGCGCTGTCGCTGATGCCGATCAGCTCGATCTCGTCGAGGTACGGCATCCCCGGCTTGAAGTAGCTGTCGTTGCGCACGCCGACGGTCGACACGCCCGGCTTGAACGATTTCAGCTTGTACGGGCCGCAACCGATGCCGGTGCTGAAGTCGGTCGTGCCGTCCTTGACGATCACGAGCTGCGGCGTCGCGAGGATCACCGGCAGATCGGCGTTCGCGCTGACGAGCGTGAGCGTGACCTCGTCCGGGCCGCTCGCCTTCGCATCGGCGAACTGATCGGCGAGCGGCTTGACCTTCGAGGCGGTGGCCGCGTTCTTGTGGCGCATCAGCGAGAACACCACGTCGGCCGGCCCGACCGGTTTCCCGTCGTGGAACGTGACGCCCTTGCGCAACTTGATGATCCACGTCTTCGCGTCGGTCGTCTGCAACGACTGCGCGAGATTCATCTGCGGCGTCAGGCTCGCGTCGAGCTGCGTGAGGCCGCTGTAGAACATGAAGAAACGAATGTAGTCGGCGCCCGTCGAGCCCTTGGCCGGGTCGAGCGTGTCGGCCGTCGAACTCGATTCGTTCGCGACCCGGATCTTGCCGCCGCGCTTGGGCGCCGGCGCGGCGAACGCCGATTGCGCGTCCATCAGCAGCCCGCCGCCGCCAACGGCCATCATGCCGCTCGCCGCCATGACCCGCATCATGTCGCGGCGCGTGAAGCCGCCCTTGCCGCCGTTGTCGATATCGTCGCTCATCCGAACTGCTCCTGACTGTGGAAAGTGGGTCTGGGGTCCAGCGTGGTTCGAGAAACCGTCGCGCCGCCTGCTGGTAGCGGGCGCGACGTCATGCGCATTGAGTTCATTTAAGCATCGCCAAAATGCGGGTTGTCGCGATTCGGGGCGGCTGCACGATACGATTCGACCGTTTTGGCCCACCTGCGCAGCATGATTTGCTGCGCGGCCACGCGTACCGCCGTTTGCTCGATGCCGGGTCGCGACGGCTGCGCAGCACGTGCGCGACGAAGGAAATCGTAAAGCGATGCACGCGGCAGATTGCGCCGACAAAATTGGCGATTCGGCATCCGAAGCGCGTTCGGCTCACGCAAACCGCATGTTTGCGTGGAATGCGCACTCGCGGCCCGCGGTGCCCAAAACGGCCGGAACGCCCGCGTGCGCATGCGACGGCGGATGCCGCCTGCGACGACGCCCGGCGCATGAAAGATCGGGAGATTGCCGCGACGTTGAAGCGGCTTTGCGAGACAACAGGAATACGGCCGGATTGCCTGATGCGGGTACGAACCCGTGGCGCGGCGCCAGGCCGCAATTCTCCGCTGTGATGCGGCCGACGCGGTCGATGCCTGCACGTCGGCGCGCACGCCGGACACGTGCCGGCGTGGCGAGAGGGAGACGAGATGATGCCGTTGCCGGCAGATGCCGGCACGCGGCCGTCAGGCAGCCAGCCTGAACACCGAGACAGCGGCCCGCAATCGTGCCGCCTGTTCATCCAGCGAGGACGCGGCGGCGGCAGCCTGCTCCACCAGCGCGGCATTCTGCTGCGTCACTTCGTCCATTTGCGCGACCGCGAGGCCGACCTGCTCGATGCCCGTGCTTTGCTCGGCGGATGCCGCTGAAATCTCGCCCATGATGTCGGCCACCCGGTCGATCGACCGGACGATCTCCGTCATCCGCGCGCCCGCCGTCTCGACGAGCCGGCTGCCGCTGCCAACCCGCTCGACCGACGCCTCGATCAATCCCTTGATGTCCTTCGCGGCCGCCGCGCTGCGTTGCGCGAGCGAGCGCACCTCCGAGGCCACGACCGCGAACCCGCGCCCCTCCTCGCCGGCCCGCGCGGCCTCGACCGCGGCGTTGAGCGCGAGAATGTTCGTCTGGAACGCGATGCTTTCGATCACGACGGTAATGTCGGCGATCCGCACCGATCCGTCCGAAATCTGCCGCATCGTTTCGACGACTTCACGCACGGCCGCGCCACCGAGTTCCGTCGCCTCCTTCGCGTGGGTCACGAGCGTATTGGCCTGACGTGCATTGTCGGCATTCTGTTTGACCGTCGACGTGATCTGCTCCATGCTCGCGGCCGTTTGCTGCAGCGACGCGGCCTGTTCCTCCGTGCGCTGCGACAAGTCCAGATTGCCTTGCGCGATCTCGCCGGTGCCGACGGCAATCGAGTGGGTCGTGGTCTGGATTTCGGCGATGGTCTCGGTCAGCCGGGCCTTCATGTCGGCGAGCGCGACGAGCAGGCTGCCCGGCGCGGCGTGCGCCGTATCGAACTGCACGTCCAGTTCGCCGGCGGCGATGCGGGCCGCGATCTCGGTCGCGTGCGCGGGCTCGCCGCCCAGCGTCCGTCGGACGCTGCGCAACACGCCCCACGCGATCGCCGCGAGCGCCGCGGCGATGACGAGCGTGATGGCGCCGAGCACCTGCGCAAGCCGCGTAAACGCGGCGTTGATGTCGTCGTAGAAGAATCCCGTGCCGATCCACCAGTCCCACTCCGGAACGGCGACCACGCCCTGGAGTTTCGGCTCCACGTCCGCGTCCGGGCTGCGCTTGATCAGCACGTCGACGAGCGCGAAATGCGCCTGGGCCACTCCGGCGCGATACGCCTCGCTGTCGGTCATGCCGCCGGTCGTGCGGTTGCCCTTCGCGCGGGTGCCGATGAACTTCGCGTTCGGATGCACGAGGTTGACGCCGTCGGACGTCGTCACCCAGTAGTAGCTTTTCGAATTCGCGTTGAGCGCGGACAGCGCGGCCTTGGCCTGCTGCTGGGCCTGATCCCGCGTGAGCGTGCCGTTCGCCTGCATCGCGCGATACGCGTCGACCAGATGCTCGGCTTTGGTCAGAAGAATGACGATCTCGTCACGGCGGCTGTCGATCAGCGCGTCGCGCAGCGTGTGCAGCGACATCGCGGCAAGCAATACAACGCCGAGCAGCGCCGCGGCGACGAGCATCAGCAGTTTCGTGGACAACTTCATGCGGAGGGCCTCGCGATATTAACCGTTCGGTACATATATCGGCCCGGGCGGCCCTGCCTTGAATGGCGCCGTATCGGTAATTACCCTCGGTTCGTGCGGTGATCGCACGCGCAAGGCGGCACGGCCGGCGCACCACGCCGGTCGTTCGCGACGCGCACGGCCGCGCGCGCGGGGCACGCGGCCCCACGCCGGCGCGGCGTCGCTTACAGCCCGAGCTGCGTCGCGAGATGGCCGATGTCCGACACCTCGTAGTAGTTGTAGAACGGCGTGCCCGGCTCATGGCCGCGGTTGACGAACGCCTTGTGCTTGATGCCGAGATCCTCGGCCGTCATCAGGTCGTAGCGCAGGCTCGACGACACGTGCAGCACGTCCTCCGGCTTGCAGCCGAGCTTGTCGAACATGTATTCGAAGCCCTGCATCCGCGGCTTGTACGACTGCGCCTGCTGCGCGGTGAACACCGCATGGAACGGCGCGCCGAGCTTGTCGACGTTGCTCATGATCTGGTCGTCCGACGCGTTCGACAGGATCACCAGCTTGTACTTCGTGGCCAGCCGCGAAAGCCCGGCCGGCACGTCCGGATGCGGGCCCCACGTCGGCACCGCCAGATAGAAACGCTCGGCCTCTGCCTCGTCGAACTTCACGCCGATCCGCGCGCAGGTGCGCCGGATCGCATTGACGACGACGTCGCGGTACGGCTTCCATGCGCCGAGCACTTCGTCGAGCCGATACGCGGCGAACGCGCGCACGAATTCCTCGAGCGCGACCGGCGACAGCCGGTCCGCGTAGACCTCGCGCGCCATGTCGGCCATCCGGAAGCGGGTCAGCGTGCCATAGCAGTCGAACGTGATGTACTTCGGTTCAAATTGGATCATGTGACGTCCTGTCGGTGTGAAGCCCCGGCAGGGCCGGGGACGGTCTGGGTTCAACGAAATTGAATCAGGGCAAAAAATCCGTCGCGCATCGTTCGACGCGGCTCGAAACGCAGATTCGCCGCGTGTTGCAGGCCGCCGGCAGCACGATCTGCGGCGTGATCGCACGCGGCGCCGTCGGCGGCGAGCCGGCCGTCTTCACGAAACCGTCATGCGGCCGCCGCGTTTCCATCGTAGCGGCATTCCCACAGCAGAAGCTGTCGCAATGACGGACCGCTCCGGCATGCAGCGCGCGTTCGCCCGCGCCGATCGAGCCGGTTTGCGTCGATCTCGCACGACCGCCCGCCGACGCCGGAAAACAGGCGAATCGTCCTATCCGCGCCGCGGTGGCGCTGGCAGAGTCGATATGTCATTCCTACCCATCCGGAGTCCGGCGTGGCCGACCTCAATTCTTCCAGCACGCTCACCTATCGCCCGTTCGCCGAAACCGATCTGCCTGCCGCGCACCGGCTGTCGGAAGCAGTCAAGTGGCCGCATCGACTCGACGACTGGCGCTTCGCATTCCAGCTCGGCAGCGGCTTCGTCGCCGAAGACGAAGCCGGCATCGTCGGCACCGCGCTCGGCTGGCGCTTTGGCGAATCGCACGCATCGCTCGGCATGGTGATCGTGTCGCCCGAGCGCCAGGGCCGCGGCATCGGCCGCGAACTGCTCGCACGCGTCGTCGACAGCCTCGGCGCACGCACGATCTTCCTGCATGCGACGCCGTCCGGCGAACCGCTCTACGTGAAGTTCGGCTTCGAGGCGATCGGCACGATCGACCAGCACCAGGGCGCCGCGTTCCAGCCGCCGCTGATCTCGCTGCCGCCGGGCGAGCGCCTGCGCCCGCTCGGCACCAACGACGGCCCGCGCCTCGCCGCACTCGCATCGCGCGCGGCCGGCTACCCGCGCGACGCGGTGATCGATGCGCTGCTCGACGTCGCCAACGGGATCGCACTCGACCGCGACGGCGAACTGCTCGGCTTCGCGCTGTTCCGCCGTTTCGGCCGCGGGCACGTGATCGGCCCGGTGGTCGCACCGGACGCGCTGCGCGCGCAGGCGCTGATCAGCCACTGGCTCGCGCTGCACGAAGGCATGTTCGTGCGCCTCGACGTGCCGGGCGATAGCGGCCTGTCGGACTGGCTGCAGGGGCTCGGCCTGCCGCGCGTCGATACCGTCGTCGCGATGGCGCGCGGCGCGGCGCCCGCCCGCGATCCGTCGCTGCGCGCGTTCGCGATCGTCAATCAAGCGCTCGGCTGAGCGGCGCGCGCGATGAGTTTCCTCTACAAGGCCGACCCGGTGCGCGGCGCGCAATGGGCGCGGCGCTTCGCGCAACAGGCGCCCGACCTCGCGTTCCGGATCTGGCCGGACCTCGGCGATCCGGAAGCCGTGCACTATCTCGCCGCGTGGCAGCCGCCCGACGACCCGACCGCACTGCTGCCGAATCTGGAGATCGTGTTTTCGGTCGGCGCCGGCATCGATCAGTTCGACCTGTCGCGCGTGCCCGCGCACATCCCGGTCGTGCGGATGATCGAGCCGGGCATCGTCGAAGGGATGGTCGAATACGTGACGCAGGCCGTGCTGACGATCCATCGCGACCTGTTCGACTATGCGGCGCAGCAGCGCGAGCACGTGTGGCGCGAGAAGCCGGTCCGCGCGGCCGCGTCGCGGCGCATCGGCGTGCTCGGGCTCGGCACGCTCGGGCAGGCCGTGCTCGACACGCTGCGGCGCTTCGGTTTCCCGTGCGCAGGGTGGAGCCGCACGCCGCGCTCGCTCGACGGCGTCGACTGCCATGCGGGCGACGCGGCGCTCGACACGTTCCTCGCCCGCACCGACATCCTGATCTGCCTGCTGCCGCTCACCGACGACACGCGCGGCCTGCTCGGCACACGCGTGTTCGACGCGCTGCCGGCCGGCGCATCGCTCGTGCAGGTCGGGCGCGGCCCGCAACTCGATGCGACCGCGCTGCTCGCCGCGCTCGACAGCGGCCGCCTCGACAGCGCGATCCTCGACGTGACGGACCCGGAGCCGTTGCCGGCCGGCCACCCGTTCTGGACGCATCCGCGCATTCGCATCACGCCGCACATCGCCAGCGCGACGCGGCCGGACACCGCGGTCGACGCCGTGCTCGCGAACCTCGCGCGCCATCGCGCGGGACAGCCGATGATCGGCGTTGTCGACCGCGCACGCGGCTACTGACGCGCGCGCCCGGCCTGGCGGGGCGCGCAGCAGAAAATGCCGAAGCGCCCCATGCAAACACCGCTTTCGTACGTTTCGGGCCGCAAATTGAAGGCGCGTGAGGATTTCTCGCCCGGTAGCATGACCTCACGCTGACACCCGACGAGAGTCCCGCACTGCCATGAACCAAGCCGCGCTGATCGAAGCCGATCGTCAACACCTGATCCACCCTGTCGTCAACTATCGTGCGCACGAGGCGCGCGGCGTCACCGTGCTCGAATCCGCCGACGGCGTGTTCCTGCGCGACGCCGACGGCCACACGCTGCTCGATGCGTTCTCGGGCCTGTGGTGCGTGAACGTCGGCTACGGCCGCGACAGCATCGTGAAGGCCGCCGCCGACCAGATGGCGAAGCTGCCCTACGCGACCGGCTATTTCCATTTCGGCTCGCAACCCGCGATCGAGCTGGCCGAACGGCTCGCGGCACTCGCGCCGCCGTCGCTGAATCGCGTGTACTTCACGCTCGGCGGCTCGGATGCGGTCGATTCCGCGGTGCGTTTCATCACGCACTATTTCAACGCGACCGGTCGCCCGGCGAAGAAGCACATGATCGCGCTCGAACGCGGCTATCACGGCTCGTCGTCGATCGGCGCCGGGCTCACCGCGCTGCCCGCGTTCCATCGTCACTTCGACCTGCCGCGCGCGGATCAGCACCACATCCCGTCGCCCTACCCGTATCGCCATCCGCTCGGCGACGACGCGCAGGCGCTGATCGCCGCGTCGGTCGCCGCGCTCGAGGCGAAAGTCGCCGAACTCGGCGCGGACAACGTCGCGGCATTCTTCTGTGAGCCCGTGCAGGGTTCCGGCGGCGTGATCGTCCCGCCGGCCGGCTGGCTGAAGGCGATGCGCGACGCATGCCGGCGCCTCGGCATCCTGTTCGTCGCCGACGAGGTGATCACCGGCTTCGGCCGCACGGGCCCGCTGTTCGCGTGCGAGACCGAGCAGGTCGACCCGGACCTGATGACCGTCGCGAAGGGGCTGACCGCCGGCTATGCGCCGATGGGGGCCGTGCTGATGTCCGATGAAATCTACGAAGGCATCGCGGGCAGCCGCGCCGATTCGCCCGCGGTCGGCCACGGCCATACGTATTCCGCGCATCCGGTCAGCGCCGCGATCGGCCTCGAAGTGCTGAAGCTCTATCACGAAGGCGGACTGCTCGCGAACGGCCGGGCGATGGCGCCGCGTTTCGCCGCGGGGCTCGATGCGCTGCGCGCGCATCCGCTCGTCGGCGACGCGCGTTCGGCCGGCCTGCTCGGAGCGCTCGAACTGGTGGCCGACAAGACGCGCAAGACGCGCTTCGACCCCGCGCTCAACGTGCCCGACAGGATCGCAGCCGCCGCGTATGCGAACGGCGTGGTGTTTCGCGCATTCGGCGACGGCGTGCTCGGTTTCGCGCCGGCGCTCAGCTTCACCGCGGGCGAGTTCGACCTGATGTTCGAACGCGTGCGCAAGACGCTCGACAACGTGCTGGCCGATGCGGGCGTGCAGCGCGCGCTCGACGCCGCGCACGCGCAGCCGGCCTGACCGGCCAAGGGAAAGCCGGGCTTGTGGCGGCAATCGTTCGACTCTAAAGTAACCGGACATTCCATTTTTTCCCCTCTCACCCGACCATGACGGACAGCAAGCTGGATCGCATCGACCTGCGCATCCTCTCCCAGTTGCAAAAGCGCGGCCGCATGACCAACGTCGAACTGGCCGATGCGGTCGGGCTGTCGCCCAGCCCTTGCCTGATCCGCGTGAAGCGGCTCGAGAAGGCCGGCTATATCGGCGGCTACGGCGCGCACATCCAGCTCGAGAAACTCGGCGACGTGCAGGTCGTGTTTACCGAGGTCACGCTGGCCGACCACCGCCGCGAGGACTTCGACCGTTTCGTCGCGGCGATTCGCAACGTCGACGAGATCGTCGAGTGTCACCTCGCGAGCGGCGGCTACGACTATCTGCTGAAGTTCATCACGCGCAGCGTGAGCCATTACCAGACGATCGTCGAAGGGCTGCTCGAACAGAACATCGGCATCGAGAAGTATTTCAGTTACGTGATCATCAAGTCGCCGTTCGTCAAACGGCACTACCCGCTCGAATCGCTGTTCGGCGAACGTCACTGACGGGCAGCGTGCGGCATCCGCGAACGCGGCGGCACGCCGTCCGCGCGGGGTAGTCGCGCGTCCGCGCTTCAGCCGTCGTCACCGAATCGCTCCATCCAAGGACCTGTCATGCCGCTTACGCTGTCCCGAACCGAACTCGTTCGCACCGCCAACCTGATCGACGGCGCCTGGCGCGACGCGCTCGACGGCCGCCGCTTCGACGTCACCGATCCGGCGACGCTCGAGACCGTTGCCCATGCACCCGACAGCGGCGCGGCCGACGCGCGCGCCGCGACCGATGCGGCCGCGCGCGCGCTGCCCGCATGGCGCGCGACGCCCGCTCGCGAACGGGCCGCGATCCTGCGCGCATGGCATGCGGCGATCGTCGCGCACACCGACGATCTCGCGAAACTGATGTCGCGCGAACAGGGCAAGCCGCTCGCCGAAGCGCGCGGCGAAGTCGCATACGGGGCGTCGTACGTGCTGTGGTTCGCCGAGGAAGCGACGCGCACCTACGGCGACCTGATTCCGCAGCAGCAGCGCGGCAAGCGGCTGAGCGCGGTCAAGGAGCCGATCGGCATCGTCGCCGCGATCACGCCTTGGAACTTCCCGCTCGCGATGATCGCGCGCAAGATCGCCCCGGCACTCGCGGCCGGCTGCACGGTGGTCGCGAAGCCGGCCGAGGACACGCCGCTCACCGCGCTCGCGCTGGCCTTCCTCGCGCAGGAAGCCGGCGTGCCGCCCGGCGTGCTGAACCTGATCGCCGCATCGCGCGAACGCGGCATCGATGCGGTGGCCGACTGGCTCGCCGACGGCCGCGTGCGCAAGATCACGTTCACCGGATCGACGCCCGTCGGCAAGCTGCTCGCGCGCGAATCGGCGGCGACACTGAAGAAGCTGTCGCTGGAACTGGGCGGTAACGCGCCGTTCATCGTGTTCGACGATGCGGAACTCGACGCCGCGATCGACGGGCTGATGGCCGCCAAGTTCCGCAACGGCGGCCAGACCTGCGTGTCGCCGAACCGCGTGTACGTGCAGGCCGGCGTCTACGATGCGTTCGCCGCGAAGCTCGCCGCGCGCGTCGCCGCGCTGAAGGTCGCGCCCGCGACCGACCCGGCCGCGCAGATCGGGCCGATGATCAACGCGCGCGCGGTCGACAAGATCGCGCGCCACGTCGGCGACGCCATCGAGCGCAGCGCGCGCGTGCTCGCCGGCGGCAAGCGTCTGCCCGAGCTCGGTCCGAACTATTACGCGCCGACGGTGCTCGCCGACGCCACCGCCGACATGCAGCTGAGCTGCGAGGAAACCTTCGGCCCCGTCGCCGCGCTGTTCCGGTTCGACACCGAGGACGAAGCCGTCGCGGCCGCGAACGACACGCCGTTCGGGCTCGCCGCGTATTTCTACACGCAGGACGTGCGCCGCATCGCGCGCGTGTCGGCGCGGCTCGAAACGGGCATCGTCGGCATCAACGAAGGCGCGCTCGCGAGCGAAGCCGCGCCGTTCGGCGGCGTGAAGGAATCGGGCTACGGCCGCGAAGGCTCGCGCTACGGCCTCGACGATTATCTGTCGATCAAGTACGTGTGCCAGGGCGGGCTCGACTGAGCCTGCGCGACCGCCGGGGTTCGCCGCTGTCGCGTGCTCGTTGCGCGGCGCACCCCGGACGCACACGTTTGCGGCACCCGTGCAGTCATTGCGTCGCACGCCGGCCTCGATTTCCGGGCATCCCTGCCGTTAACCCGGATTTGACCAGCGCCGCTGCGATCGCAGCCGGCTTCCCGCACGAGCGCGAGCAATGCCTGCATCCATTCCGATCGAGAAAGTTGCCGACTGGGCCGGCCGCCACCACCTGATCGTCGGCGTGCTGGGCACGCTGATGTCGCTCGCCGCGCTCGGCATCAGCGCGGCGACGCTGTGGGCTGCGCGCAGCGAGGTCGTCGGACATGCGCACGAGACGTCGCGCAACGTCGCGGCCGTCCTGGTCAGCGAGATCGCGCGCACCGTCGAGACGTCCAACAACGCGCTCGTCTCGCTCGCCACCGATCTCGGCAATCCCGCCGTCGCGCGCATGGACGCCGGGCTGCGTCACGACGTGCTGTTCGAGCGCACGGCCGCGCAATACGTGACCGGCATGGGCGTGACGGACCGCTTCGGCCGCTTGATCGACGGCTGTTGCAGCTCGACCCACAACTGGGATTTCAGCGATCGCGACTACTTCAAGGTCCATCGCGATGCCGACAACGTCGGCCTCTACGTGTCCGAGGCGTATCGCGCGCGTTCGCACGGCAACACGGAATCGATCGCGCTGTCGCGGCGCATCGAGCGGGCGGATCACACGTTCGACGGAATCGCGGTGGTCGCCATCGACCTCGCGTACTTCGATCGGCTTCTGTCCCGCCTGAACGTCGGGCCGCATGGCGTCAGCGCGATCCTGCGCGCCGACGGCACGATCCTCGCGAGAAACCCGCCGTTGACCGATCACCAGATGGTCCGCCTGCGCCGCTCGAAGTCGTTCGAACGCATGGTGAGTCGCGAATCGGGCTTCTATGCGGCGCGCTCGAGCATCGACGGCGTCGTGCGGCTTTATACGTTCCAGCGGGTGCCCGGCACGCCGTTGATCGCGGTCGTCGCACCGGCCGAGCATGACGTGCTGGCCGGCACCACGCATTTGATGTGGACGGTCGGCGTGTCCGCGTCCGTCATCGGTGCGCTGTTCTGCGCGGTGGTGTGGCTGCTCGCGTTCGCGCTGCGGGACAACCTGCGCAAGCAGACGCTGCTTACCGACCTGACACGCACCGATCCACTCACAGGCCTGCACAACCGTCGCGCGCTCGATGCCGCGCTCGCCGACGAATGGGAACGTCTGCAACGCGGCAGCGATGGCAGCCTGTCGGTGCTGTTCATCGACGCCGATCACTTCAAGCAGTACAACGACCGCTTCGGTCATGTGCAAGGCGACACCGCGCTGCGCTTTCTCGCCGAGTGCATTCGCGCGCATACGCGGCGGCGCGGCGATCTTGCCGCGCGCTACGGCGGCGAAGAATTCGTCGTCGTATTGCCCGACACGGATGAAAGCGGCGCCGCGAAAGTTGCCGAAGCGATTCGCCGCGCCGTGGAGCGCAACCGGCTCGACGGGTTCGACGCGACCATTCCGCCTTTCACGATCAGCATCGGCTACGCGACCGGGCACCGTGCGCACCCGCGGTCCGTGCACGCGTTGTCGCATCAGGCAGACCTCGCCCTCTACGCGGCGAAGCGTCAGGGCAGAAACCGCGTGTGCCGCGCCGACGCGGAATGGGTCGCCCAACCGGCGTGACAGCGCCGCATCCGATCGTCTTTTCGAACGCGCGCGCTGGCCGGACCGGACATCGCCGACGGCCCGATCGCCCCCGCCGCCATGTTCAGCATCACGAATTCACCAAATAGTGAGAATTCGGGTGCATCGACCGCGACCCGAAACAAATCCGTAACGGCTGCGTCACGATCGCCCACGACAATCCGCCATCTTCGACACTCAGGATGGAGCCTTGCATGTTTGCGTCACGAAGCCGTTTTCCGCTGCACGTCGCAGCATTGTCGAGTGCGATCGTTCTCGCCGCGTGCGGCGGCGGCGACGATGTCGCATCGACCACCACGACCAGCGCGGCCATGCCGGCACCGCCGGCCGACCCCGGCTTCGTCGACAGCGCGCCCGTGCCGAGCGTGCCGGCCTTCGTCGACAACATCGCGACCAACCAGCGCGGCGACGCGCGCTATGCCACGCTGTCGACCAACGCGGCCGTGCGCGTGGTGAGCCGCTTCCTCGACCTGTGGCAGCCGGCGACGATGCTCGTCGATGCCGGCGTGAGCGCGCCGGCCAACGGCGGGTTTCCGGCGATCTCGCCGTCGACCTGCTCAGGCCTGCCCGGCAGCGGCACGCCGTGCGGCACGAGCCTGAACGACACGGTGCTGGCCGCCAACGTTCAATATGTGATCAACGCAACGACCGCACGCACGCAGCAACAGGCCGACGCCGCGTACTTCGACGACCGGCGCGCCAAGGGCTACAGCGTGACCGACGGCATGGGCCCGCTCACCGGCGCGTGGCGCACGGCCGCGCAGCAGACGACCAGCATCACCACCGTGCCCGCCGACGCGACCACGGTGCTGTACAACGATTCCGGCAACAACGTCGGCGTCGGCGGCAGCACGAACGCGAGCTTCGGCAAGGTCGTCGACCTGCTCAACGAAATGGGCAACAACGCGTCGACCGAACCGTCGAAGCGTTTCTACAAGTACGCGCGGCCGTACCGCTGGAGCACCAGCGTCGTCGTCACACCGACGCTCGTGCCGGCGGAAAGCACGACGCCCGCGACCGACGGCGGCTTCATCAGCGGCCATACGGCCGAAGCGGTGCGAGACGCGATGACGATGGCGTGGCTCGTGCCGGAGCGCTTCCAGGAGATGGTCGGCCGCGGCCTCGAACTCGGCGAGAACCGCATCCTCGCCGGCATGCACTCGCCGCTCGACGTGATCGGCGGCCGCATGCTCGCGCTGGCCGTCAGCGCGGCGAACCTGACCGCGTACGCGAGCGATGCGCAGGCCGCGTACGGCCAGGCCCATCAGGCGCTACAGCAGCTCACGGGCACGACCGACACGACGTTCGCCGCCTTCGCGCACTCGGGCACGACGGCCACCGACCGCTTCGCCGATTACGCGACGAACAAGACGGCCTTCGCGCGCCGCCTGACGTTCGGCTTCGGCGCGATCGAGTCGACCGACGCGCCGCCCGTCGTGCCGAAGGGCGCGGAGATCCTGCTGCAGACGCGCTTCCCGTACCTGAGCGCGGACCAGCGCCGCGTCGTGCTGAAGACGACCGAACTGCCGTCCGGCTATCCGGTCATGGACGATGCGGAAGGCTGGGGCCGCCTCAACCTGTTCACCGCGGCCGACGGTTACGGTGCGTTCAACGGCAACGTGATCGTGTCGATGGACGCTTCGCAGGGCGGGTTCAATACCGCCGACCTGTGGCGCAACGACATCGCCGGCGCGGGCAAGCTGACGCTGCAAGGCAGCGGCACGCTGACGCTGGCGGGCAACAACAGCTATGCGGGCGGCACGCAGGTGAGCGGCGGCATGCTCGCCGCGGCATCGGCAAGCGCGTTCGGCAAGGGCGACGTTTACGTCGGCTCGGGCGGCAGCGTGAGGATTGCCGCCAGCGCGCCGGTGGTCATCGCGACGCGCTATTCGCAGCTCGACAACACGACGCTCGAACTCGACATCGACGGCAACGGAGGCGGCCGCCTGCGCGTCGGCGGCCCGCTCACCGTCGCGGGCGGCACGCTGCACGTGAAGTTCGTGAACGGTTATGCGCCCAAGGCCGGCGACACCATCGCGCTGATCGACGGTGCAGCGGCTTCCGCGAAGTTCTCGGCGGTGACGGTCGACGGCTTCAAGGCAACGCCGGTTTATACGGCGACGGGCGTGTCGGTCAAGTTGTCGGCGGCGTAACCGGCACCGTCCATCGATTCTTGTAACGGCGCCGCCTGCTGGCGGCGCCCGCCGGCCTCGCCCGTTTCGTCGTCGAGTCGTTCGACGGCCGCCGCGCCACGACTGGACGCCGGCGCCTGCTCACATCCCACCTTCCACGACGCGTCCCGCGTGACGCGCCGCTTGCAGCCCGCATCGCATCATCCCCGAGCGCATGAAATTGCGATTGCAAATACATCTCATTTGCATTAAATTTCGGCGCGAATGTACTGTTTGGGACATAGCCGTCGGCGCAAGGCCCATCCACCGTGCCCGAATGCAATCCACATCAAGGGACGGGGTATGAGCAGGAAGAACTGGGCGGCCGCACCGATGGCCATCGTCGTCGGCGCGGCCGGCCTGAGCACGGCCGACGCGCAGGAAGCAACGCTGCCCACCATCGAGGTCTCGGGGCAGCGCGCGAGCGCGCCGTTTCGCACGCGCGAATCGACGAGCGCGACGCGCAGCGAGGCAGACGTGATGGAGATTCCGTTCGCGGTCAGCAGCGTCGATGCGAAACTCGTGCAAACCGTCGCCGCGACACGCGGCGAGGACCTGTACGACTGGGTCGCGGGGGTCTCGCGGCAGAACAACTTCGGCGGCCTGTGGGACAACTACGCGGTGCGCGGCTTCGCCGGCGACGGCAATACGTCCGGCACCGACTACCTCGTCAACGGCTTCTCGTGGAACCACGGGATCAGCGTCCCGCGCGACACGGTCAACCTCGAGCGCATGGAAGTGCTCAAGGGGCCCGCGTCGGCGCTATACGGCCGCGGCGATCCGGGCGGGCTCATCAGCTATACGACCAAGCAGCCGCAGTTCGCGCGCTCGAACACCGTCGGCGTGTCGGCCGGCAGCTACGGCGCGTTGCGCGAAACCTTCGATTCAACCGGGCCCGTCACGAAGTCGCTCGCGTACCGCTTCGTCGCGATGAACGAGAACAACGGCAGCTTCCGCGATACGGTGTCGAGCAAACGCTACCTGTTCGCGCCGTCGTTCACGTGGGACATCGGCGCGGACACGACGCTCCACTACGAATTCGAGAGCGCACGCCAGCGCGCGCCGCTCGATCGCGGCGTGGTCGCGGTGGGCGGGCAGCTCGGCGCGATTCCGGCTTCGCGCTTTCTCGGCGAGCCCCGCGACGGCGACTTTGACGTGCGCAACACGGGCCACCAGTTCACGCTCGAGCATCGCATCGATGCCAGTTGGTCGATCAACGCCGGTTTCGCGCAGCGCACCACCGACCTGTCCGGACGATCGTCCGAGGCGTTCGCGCTGCAGTCCGACGGCCGCACGCTGTGGCGCCGCTACCGGCAAGTCGCGTTTCATTCGAACGATCTGCAAGGCCGCGTCGAGACGACCGGCGCGTTCCGCACCGGCGGCATCGGCCACACGCTCGTGCTGGGCGTCGATGCGTACCGCTTCAACTACGACCAGTTCGTCGCGCGCTCGACGCCCACTGCCGCCGCGCCGTATGCGATCGACATCTTCGATCCCGTCTACGGTCAGCCGGCCCCCGTACCGCGCACCGCGACCAATCTGCTCGAGCGCGACGACGGCCAGGGCCTCTACGCACAGGACACGCTCGCGTTCGGGCCGCACTGGAAAATCCTCGCGGGGCTGCGCTGGGATCGCTTTCACCAGTCGGTCGAGAATCGCCTGAAGGGCACGACGAGCAGCCAGTTGCAGACTGCATTGAGTCCGCGCATCGGCATCGTGTATGAAATGAGCCCCGCGTTTTCCGTGTATGCGAACACCGCGTATTCGTTCCGGCCGAACAACGGCGCCGACGTCGACGGCCGCGCGTTCGATCCGGAGAAGGGGCATGGCTATGAGGTCGGCGCGAAATGGGCCGGCGCACGCTGGCTCGCGACCGTCGCGGCATTCCACGTCAACAAGCGCAACGTGCTGACCGCCGACCCGGCCAATGCAGGCTTCTCGCGCGCGGCCGGCGAAGTGCGCAGCCGCGGCATCGAATTCGAATGGAACGGCGACCTCGGCCATGGCGTGCGCGGCCTCGTCAATCTTGCGTATGTCGATGCACAGGTCACACGCGATGCCGTACTGACACCCGGCGCGCGCCTCGTCGACATTCCGCGTCTGAGCGGCAGCGCGCTGCTCATGTACGAAACCAGCGTCCCGTTCGCGGACAAGGCCGGCGCCGGCGCCGGCGTGATCTACGTCGGGCGCCGGGCCGGCAACACCGCGAACACGCAGGACGGTTTCGAACTGCCGGCCTATGCGACCGTGCAGCTCAACGGCTACGTTCAGGTCAACAAGCACCTGCGTGCGTCGGTCGTGCTGAACAATTTGTTCAATCGCACTACTTACGTCAGTTCCTACAACAGCCTGTGGGTCACGCCTGGCGCGCCGCGCAGCCTGTTTGCGTCGCTGTCCTACGCGTTCTAGCCCGATTCGGTCGCTCGACGCGGCCGCGGCATTCAACTCGCCACTGGCGAGTCGAGTGGAAGACAGCGCATGCCGCATCGAATCGGGCAGACGGGGCAAAGGGCGAGCCATCTGCCCGTCTGCCCGGCCATCAGCAACGAACCTACTTCGCGGCCGGAGGAAACAGCACGCCGCGCGGAATCAACATGATCAGCACGCAACTGACCAGCAGGCAGGCGCCCAGCGCGTAGGTTCCGTTGTTGATGTTGCCGGTCATTTCCTTTGCGATGCCCGTGATCATCGAACCCGTGAAGCCGGACAGATTGCCCACCGAGTTGATCAGTGCAATGCCGGCGGCTGCGGCCGTGCCGGACAGTATCTGCCCCGGAAAGGTCCAGTAGATCGGCATCAGCGCCAGGATGCCGCACGTGGCGATGGTCAGGAACAGGATCGACAGCACCACGTTCTGTGCACATGCCGCGCTCGTGATCAGGCCGACGCCGCCGATCAGCGCGGGAATCGCGGCGTGCAGCCGGCGTTCGCCGGTCTTGCGCGAGTGCGCCGCGTTCCACACCATCGCAAAGATGGCCGTCAGATACGGAACGGCAGTCAGCAGACCGATATGCATCGGGCTGCGCACGCCCGACGCGCGAATGATCGACGGCAGCCAGAAGGCCAGCCCGTAGAAGCCGGTATTGAAGGTGAGCAGGATGAAGGTCAGCAGCCAGACGCGCGGGCTGCGCAACGCGGCACCCACGCCGTGCGACTTGTGCGCGGCCTCGGATTCGAGGTTGCGCGACAGCACCGCCTTTTCCTCGGCAGACAGCCACTTCGCTGACTGCGGGCCATCGCCGAGGCAGGCCAACACGATGAACGCCACCACGATCGACGGCAGGCCTTCGAGCAGCAGCATCCATTGCCAGCCGCTCATGCCTGACAAGCCGTGCGTCTGCTCCATCAGCCAGCCGGAAATGACACTGCCCAGCGTCAGGCTCAGCGGGATCGCCACCAGGAAGCCCGACATGGCCACGCTTTGGCGGCGCGCGGGAAACCAGTAATTCATGTACAGGATGACGCCCGGGAAGAAGCCGGCTTCGCACAGACCGAGCAGGAAGCGCAGCGTGTAGAACATGGTGGACGTCTGCACGTGAAAGAACTGCGCGAGCGGCACGATAAAGGCCATCGACGACGACACGATGCCCCATGTGATCATGATCCGCGCGATCCAGAAGCGTGCGCCGTAGCGGTGCAGCAGCAAGTTGCTCGGCATCTCGAACAGGAAATAGCCCCAGAAGAAAACGCTGGCGCCGAGCGCGTAGACGCTGTCGCTCAGGCTCAGGTCATCGAGCATCTGCAGCTTGGCGAAACCCACGTTGACGCGGTCCAGGTAGGCCACGACGTAGCAGAGCAGCAGCAACGGCAGGATGCGCCGCATGACCTTGCGGTAGAGGGCGTCTTCGGACGAGCCGACCGCGGCCGGTGCGGCGGCGGTCTGCGTGAGGGATGGCATCGGTTTGTCTCCTGATTGTGTAGGACTTCTTCGTGCCGGCGGATTCGCTAAGGAACTGATGCGTCTATGTTACCGATAACATTCCCGCCCAAAAAAAGGCGCCGATCTGGCGACGGGCGCAACCGGCGGCTTGATACCGGTAACAGTTTTGAAGGTAGCATGCCGCGACAACCGTGCTCAAGTCCCGATCGACAAGTGGTTTCCCTAGTGCCGCGCGAATCACCGGCGCGCGGCGGCGGCGCGCACGGCACCGGTATCATGTAGCCTTTCCCGGTTTCTCCCGATCGCGATTCCCATGCCCAGCCCCACCGCCGTCCGGCCTGCCGGACCGCCCCGCATGTCCGATGTAGCGCGCCTGGCCGGCGTATCGAAGATGACCGTCTCGCGCGTGCTGGCCGGCCACAGCGTGGCCGCCGAGACGCGCGAACGGGTCTGCAGGGCCATCGATCAGCTCGGTTACGTGGCCGACGCCGCCGCAGGTGCGCTGTCGTCCGGGCGGTCGGAATTTGTCGCGGTGCTGGTGCCGTCGCTGTCGAGTTCCAACTTCTCCGACACTGTGCGCGGCCTGACCGACGCACTCGAGCCGCATGGCCTGCAACTGCTGCTCGGCGACACCGACTATGACCTGGCGCGGGAAGAACGGCTGGTACGCTCCATGCTGCGTCACCAGCCGCGCTGCATCGCGCTGACGGGGGCGCAGCACACCGATGCGACGCGCACGGTGCTGGCACGCTCGGGCATCCCCGTGGTCGAGATGTGGGACCTGCCCACGCATCCGATCGATACCGCGGTGGGCTTCTCGAACGTGCGCGCCGCACGCGCGATGGTGCGCCATCTGGCCGAGCGCGGCTACGAGCGCATCGGCTTTCTCGGCGGCGCCAGCGCACTGGACCGCCGCGGGCTGGACCGGCTCAAGGGATACCAGGCGGAGATCAAGGCGCTGGGGCTGGGCGAGCCGCGCGTCGTCCGACTGGGCGAATCGCCGATCACCATGAGCCACGGCGGGCCCGCCATGGCGGCACTGCTGGAGACGTGGCCGGACACCACCGCGGTCATGTGCGTGAGCGACATGTCGGCGTTCGGCGCAATCATGGAATGCCATCGACGCGGACTGTCCGTGCCCGCGGACATGGCCGTGGCCGGCTTCGGGAACTTCGAAGTGGCGACATGCTGCCACCCGACCATCACCACGGTGTCGGTCGACGCCTACGGCATCGGCCTGCGCACGGGCGAGGCTCTGCTCGCGGCGCTGCAGGCACGCGACGGCGGCGAACGGATCGAGCCGCACTGCATCCGCGTCGACTACACGATCGTCGCGCGGGAAAGCGCCTGACGAGCCGACTGCCGGACCTGTCGTCCTTCACGAGAAGCGGCGGCGTCCGATGCGCAACGTGCGCGACGTCATGGAGGCACCTCCTCCCTCCTCCGTCGCCGCACGTTCCCCACCGCCTGCACCCACCCACACGCAAAATTCCCTTCCGCGACGCAAAAACCCCGTGCTAACATGCCCCGAATGTTACCGGTAACTATCCGGCACAAAAAACCGGACACGGCCCTATTCGGAGACAACCCGCCATGCCGCAAACCCCTCGCCGCCTGCGCAGCCAGGAGTGGTTCGACGACCCCGCACACGCAGACATGACCGCGCTCTACGTCGAGCGATTCATGAACTACGGGTTGACGCGTGAGGAATTGCAGTCGGGCCGTCCCATCATCGGCATCGCGCAGACGGGCAGCGACCTGGCGCCGTGCAATCGCCACCACATCGAACTGGCCGAACGCACCAAGGCGGGCATTCGCGACGCGGGCGGCATTCCGATGGAATTCCCCGTGCATCCGCTGGCCGAGCAAAGCCGCCGGCCCACCGCGGCACTCGACCGCAACCTGGCGTATCTCGGGCTGGTGGAAGTCCTGCATGGCTTTCCGCTGGACGGCGTGGTCCTGACGACCGGATGCGACAAGACCACCCCCGCCTGCCTGATGGCCGCGGCCACCGTGGACATGCCCGCCATCGTGCTGTCGGGCGGACCGATGCTCGACGGCTGGCACGAGGGCAAGCGCGTCGGCTCGGGCACGGTGATCTGGCACGCCCGCAATCTGCTGGCCGCCGGCGATATCGACTACGAAGGTTTCATGCAGCTGACCACGGCATCGTCGCCGTCGATCGGCCACTGCAACACCATGGGCACGGCGCTGTCGATGAACAGTCTGGCCGAGGCGCTCGGCATGTCGCTGCCGGGATGCGCGAGCATTCCCGCCGCCTACCGCGAGCGCGGCCAGATGGCTTACGCGACGGGCAAGCGCGCCGTCGAGCTCGTCCGGGAAGACCTGCGCCCGTCGAAGATCATGACGCGCGCGGCCTTCGAGAATGCCATCGTCGTCGCCTCCGCGCTCGGCGCATCGACCAACTGCCCGCCGCACCTGATCGCCATCGCGCGCCACATGGGCGTGGCACTGAGCCTGGACGACTGGCAGCGTTTCGGCGAATCCGTGCCGCTGCTCGTCAACTGCATGCCGGCCGGCGAATACCTCGGGGAGAGCTTCCACCGCGCCGGCGGCGTGCCCGCCGTGCTGCGTCAACTCGATGCGGCCGGCCTGCTGCGGCGCGACTGCCTGACCGTGTCCGGCCGCGCGATCGGCGAGATCGCCGACGCGGCGCAGCAGGCCGACCGCGACGTGATCCGCACGCCCGACGAGCCACTCAAGCATGGCGCCGGTTTCATGGTGCTGTCCGGCAACTTCTTCGACAGCGCGATCATGAAGATGTCGGTTGTCGGCGAGGCCTTCCGGCAGACCTACCTTGCGGAGCCAGGCGCGGAGAACACCTTCGAGGCACGCGCCATCGTCTTCGATGGCCCCGAGGACTACCACGCCCGCATCAACGACCCTCGGCTCGACATCGACGAACGCTGCATCCTGGTGATCCGGGGCTGCGGCACGGTCGGCTACCCGGGCAGTTCGGAAGTCGTCAACATGGCGCCGCCCGCCAATCTGGTGAAGCGTGGCGTGACGTCGCTGCCATGTCTCGGCGATGGACGCCAAAGCGGCACATCGGCCAGCCCGTCGATCCTGAACGTATCGCCGGAAGCGGCCGTCGGCGGCGGCCTGGCCCTGCTGCGCACGAACGATCGCATCCGCGTGGACCTGAATCGCCGCAGCGTCGACCTGCTCGTCGACGCAGAAGAACTCGCGCGCCGCCGCGAGACCGCAAGCTTCACCGTGCCGCAGGCGCAAACGCCGTGGCAGGCGCTCTATCGCCAGTTCGTGGGCCAGTTGTCCACCGGCGGCTGCCTCGAACCGGCCACGCTCTATCTGAAGGTCATCGAGCAGCGCGGCAACCCGCGCCATTCGCACTGATCCAACCGCCCACGACTCTTGCCGAGCTGACGACCATGCGTATTCCTTCCGTTTCCGACTGCCTGCCGCACGACCTTGCGCAGGCCCTGCTGATCGGCCGTGTCTGGCGGCACGACGGCGCCCACGCGGGCCCGAGCGTCGTCGCCGTGCGTGGCGGCGACGTGTTCGACATCACGCGCATCGTGCCGACCACCGCGGACCTGTTCGACCGCCCCGACGCAGTCGACATCGCCCGCACCGCCCCCGGCGAATCGCTCGGCCGCGTCGAGCCGCTGTTGCAGGCGGCGCTGGACGGCGCGTCCGGCGCCCTGTGCCTGCTCGCTCCGTGCGACGTGCAGGCCATCAAGGCGTGCGGCGTGACCTTTGCCGTCAGCCTTATCGAACGCGTGATCGAAGAACAGGCCGGCGGGGATCCTGCCAAGGCGAGGGAAGTACGCGAAACCATCGCCGCGACCATCGGCACCGATCTGTCGAAGATCGTCCCCGGTTCGGACGCCGCCATGCGCCTGAAGGCGGAACTCGAGCGCCGCGGCGCGTGGTCGCAATACATGGAAGTCGGCATCGGCCCGGATGCCGAGGTGTTCTCCAAGTCGCAGCCCATGTCCGCGGTGGGCTTCGGCGCGGACGTGGGGCTGCTGCCCGGATCGGTGTGGAACAATCCGGAGCCGGAGATCGTGCTGGCGGTCGGCAGCGACGGCCGGCCAGTCGGCGCCACGCTCGGCAACGACGTGAATTTGCGCGACATAGAAGGCCGCTCGGCGCTGCTGCTCGGCAAATGCAAGGACAACAACGGTTCGTGCGCGATCGGCCCGTTCGTGCGGCTCTTCGACGGCGGCTTCACGTTGGACAGCGTGCGGCAGGCCAGCGTGTCGCTGCGCGTCGACGGCGCGGACGACGACTTCGTCCTCGACGGCATCAGCCACATGCGCGAGATCAGCCGCGACCCGGCCGATCTCGTCGCGCAGACCTGCGGCGCGCATCACCAGTATCCGGACGGCTTCATGCTGTTCCTGGGCACGATGTTTTCGCCGATCCAGGACCGCGACGCGCCCGGCGGCGGATTCACGCATCACCTGGGCGACCGCGTCACCATCTCCACGCCCGCGCTCGGCGCACTCGTCAACGTCGTGCGGCTTTGCACGGAGATCGCGCCGTGGACCTTCGGCGTGCGCGCGCTGTACGCCAATCTGGCCGCACGCGGCCTGCTCGATGCCGCGGCATGCCGTTGAGCCGATAGACCGCATGCCGCCCGAGCCCGGCACGACGCAGCCGAACCGGGAACGAAATATGCGCGCATCCCGGTTTGCCGGTTGCACGGCAGGTTTTGCAACGCAGGCAACCGGCGTCATGACCCGCAATTACAAGGAGAAAAGCGATGACTCTGCTTATCTACCTGCTCGGATGGATCATTTTCATCGCCGGCGTGGCATGGGGCCTGATGACGCTGCACGTGTCGCAACACATCATCGAGATCGTCGCCGTCATTCTGTTCGGCATCGCGGTGATCACGGGCGCGACGCGCGCCCGCAATCGCGACCGGACGTAGCCCCTGAACGCCGCCGGATGCCGCATGCGTTCAGGCGTCGTGCAGCGCGGCGGCCGCGTCAATATAATCGGCTTTCCCGACGAATCGATGATCGGCGACGTGCCGGTTTCGATCGTGTATTCGTACCGCCGAATCTGGAGCCGAGATGACCCTCCCCGCCGTTCCGTTTGCCGAATCGTTCGACCTCGAGGCTGCCTTCGCCGATGTATCGGAGTACTGGTCGCCGAAGGTCGTCGCGCAGGTCAACGATCAGTACGTGAAAGTCGCCAAGGTGCGCGGCCAGTTCGTGTGGCACGACCATGCGCATGAAGACGAGCTGTTCTTCGTCGTGCGCGGCCACCTCAGGATCGAGTATGAAGGCGGCCGCGCCGTCGACTTGCCCGCCGGCTCGATGCACGTCGTGCCGCGCGGCACGCAGCACAATCCGGTCGCCGACGACGAATGCTGGGTCGTGCTGATCGAGCCCGTGCAGACGAAACACACCGGCGACGTCCAGTCGCCGCTGACCCGGACGATCGACGAGCAGCTGGGTCAGGCGCGCTGAGTCCCGTGCCGGCGTCGCTTCGGCCACCCGCCCCGCGACGGCCGCACCGGGTTCAACCGCGGGCGGACGCGACGCCGTCGAGTTCGCGCACGGCATCCTCCGGCAACGCCAGCGCGCCGGCGGCGAGATTCTCGCGCAGATGCGCGACCGACGACGTTCCCGGAATCAGCAGGATGTTCGGCGCGCGGCGCAGCAGCCACGCGAGCGCGGTCTGCATCGGCGTCGCGCCGAGCCGCGCGGCAACGGTGTCGAGCGCGGACGACTGCAACGGATTGAAGCCGCCGAGCGGAAAGTACGGTACGTAGGCGATGCCGTCGCGGGCAAGCGCATCGACGAGATCGTCGTCGTCCCGGTGCGCGAGGTTGTAGTGGTTCTGCACGCAGACGATGTCGCAGATCCGGCGCCCTTCCGCGACCTGCGCGGCCGTGACGTTGCTCAGCCCGATGTGCCGCACGAAGCCTTGCCGCTGCAGTTCGGCCAGTGCGGACAGCGGCGCCTCGATCGAGCCCTCGGCCGGGCCGTGCGTGTCGAACATGATCCGCAGATTGACCACGTCGAGCACGTCGAGACCGAGGTTGCGCAGGTTGTCCTGCACGGCGGCGGCGAGCGCTTCGGCCGAGAATGCCGGCAGCCACGAACCGTCTTCGCCGCGCCTCGCGCCGATCTTGGTCACGATGAGCAGATCGTCGCGATACGGATGCAACGCTTCGCGAATCAGCCGGTTCGTCACGTGCGGGCCGTAGAAGTCGCTCGTGTCGATGTGGTCGACGCCCGATGCAACGGCTTCGCGGAGAACGGCAAGCGCCGCATCGCGGTCCCGGGGCGGGCCGAACACGCCGGGACCGGCGAGCTGCATCGCGCCATACCCGATGCGGTGAACGCGGCGGCCCGCGATGGAAAACGTGCCGGACTGGACGACGGGGGACATGATTGTGCTCCTGTGGCGAATGAATGAGCCGCAGGTTACGCCGCGACGCGCTGCGCGATAACCGGTCATAATCCGCACGACCTGTACGAAAGGGCGAACAATGCAAGTCGATCTGGGCGATCTGAACGCGTTCGTGGCGGTGGCGCGCGCGAAAGGCTTTCGTGAAGGTGCGCGCACGACTGGTGCGAGCGCGTCCGGCCTGAGCGAAGCGGTGCGCCGGCTGGAGGCGCAACTCGGCGTGCGGCTGCTGCACCGCACGACGCGCAGCGTGGCGCCGACCGAAGCCGGCGAGCGCCTGCTCGCGCGGCTCGCGCCGGCGCTGGGCGAGGTGGAGGCGGCGCTCGACGTCGTCAATACGTTTCGGGAGCGGCCGGTCGGCACGCTGAAGCTCAACGTACCGACGAGCGCGGCGCGGCTCGTGCTGCCGTCGATCGTCCCGCGCTTTCTCGACGCGTATCCGGAGATCCGGCTCGAGATCGTGGCGGACGAAAGCTTCGTCGATATCCTCGCGGCCGGCTGCGACGCGGGCATCCGTTACGACGAGCGCCTCGAACAGGACATGATCGCCGTGCCCATCGGCCCGCGTTCGCAACGCTTCGCCACCGCCGCGGCGCCCGCCTACCTCGACCGTCGCGGCCGTCCCGCCCATCCGCGCGAACTGCTCGATCATGCTTGCCTGCGCGGCAGGTTCGCGAGCGGCGCGATGCCGGCGTGGGAATACGAGCGCGCCGGCGAAGTGGTCCGCGTGGAGCCGTCCGGGCCGCTCGTCGTGCAGATCGGCGGCGCCGTCGATCTCGTCGTGGATGCCGCCTGCGCGGGGCTCGGCATCGTGCATCTTTACGAAGACTGGCTTCGTCCGCATCTCGCGAGCGGCGCGCTCGAGCCCGTGCTCGATGGCTGGTGGCGGCCGTTTTCCGGCCCGTATCTGTACTATCCGGGGCGGCGTTTCGTGCCGGCTCCGCTGCGGGCCTTCGTCGATTTCATCAAGGCGGATGTCGAGCAACAGCCGTTCATCGAGAAAGGCGGATGAAAGACCTCGACGCTAGACTGCGTGCGGCACGTCCGTCGCGTAAGCGGGCGGGGCTCGCCGCTCGGCCCGCCACGGCCTGCGTGCCCTTTCACCGTCATCGACGAGGCTCGCATGCGCCATCCGACGAAACGCCCGCTGTTCGCCATGCTGCTGGCTGCCGCCGCACTGTCGTGCGCCGTGTCGCCTGCGCGCGCGTGCGACCCGCCCGCCCCCGTCACGCGCATCGATCCCCCCGGCTACTACGACGATGCAGCCGGCTATGCGCGCGCGGTGAAGCCGATGCGCGATTTCATCGCGCGGCTCAATGTGTCGGCTGACAACGGCGACTGGTCGTGCGCGGTGATGCTGCTCGAAAGCTGGGCGCAAGCCGACGCGCTGATGGGGCCGATCTCCGGTTATCAGGGCTATTACGAGCGTTCGTGGGCCGGCACCGACTTCGCGATGGTGATCCTGCGCATGCCGCGCGACGTGCGCGACGCGAACCGCGCGCGGCTCGATGCAATCGGCCCGTGGCTCGAACGGATCGCGATCGCCACCCGCGATTCGGAGGCGATCAACCATCTGCACAACAATCTCGTGTACTGGGCCGGGCTCGACCTGATCGCGATCGGCACCGTGACGAACAACGCAAACCTCGTCGATTCGGGGCTGCTGAGAGTGCGCGAGGGCATTCGCGACATCGGCCCCGACGGTGCGCTCGCGCGCGAAGTGAAACGCGGCAACCGCGCGCTGCACTACCACACGTTCGCGCTGCTGCCGCTCGTGTTCGCGGCCGAACTCGTGCAACGGCGCCATATCGATCTCTATCGGGAAAACGATGGCGCGATCGGCCGTCTCGCGAATCTCGTGATCGACGCGGTGGACGATCCCGCGAGCTTCACGAAAATCACGCCGATCCGCCAGGACCTGTTCCCGTGGACGCTGCGCGACGAGCTCGCGTGGGTCGAACCGTACTACGCGCGCTTCGGCGATCGCCGCCTGCCGGCGATCATTGCACCGCGCCGCCCGTTCAGCGAATGGCGGCTCGGCGGCAACGTAACGGCGGCGTGGGGCGCGCCGCTGCGCTAAGCGGCAAGCGCCTCCACGAAGACAGCCTCACCGCCGGTTCGAACGCGACACGACGTCGATCCACACCGCCAGCACCAGCACCGCGCCCTTGACGATCATCTGCCAGTACGCGTCGACATCGAGCATCGACATTCCGTTGTCGAGGCTCGCCATCACGAGCGCACCGATCAGCGCGCCATAGACGGTGCCCGACCCGCCGCGCATCGACGTGCCGCCGATGAAGCATGCGGCGATCGCGTCGAGCTCGCCCATCGTGCCGGCCGACGGCGAGCCGGCCGCGAGCCGCGCGGTGTTGACGATGCCCGCGAACGCGCACATCAGCCCCATCAGCGCGAAGATCGCGAGCTTCACACGATCGGTGTCGACGCCCGATAGCCGCGTCGCCTCCAGGTTCGAACCCACCGCATAAATGCGCCGGCCGAACACGGTCTGCGTCGCGATCCACGAGAACGCGCCGAGCAGCGCGAGCAGCAGCAGCACGGGTACCGGGATGCCGCCGTAGCGGTCGAGCGTCGCGACGAACGCGAACAGCACCGCGCCGGCGCCGACGAGTTTCGCGACGTCCTGCCACAGCGGCGCGACCGCGAGCCGATAGCGGTGCCGCGTGCCGCGCTGCCGGATGACCAGCAGCGCGACGAGCGCGAACAGCAGCACCGCGAGGCCGTCGCCGGCCGCGCGCGGCAGATAGCCCTGCCCGAGGAACACGAAGCCGTCGGACACCGGCGCGATCGTCGAGCCGCCCGTCACGCCGAGCAGGATGCCGCGGAACGCGAGCATCCCGCCCAGCCCGACGATGAACGACGGCACGCGCCGGTAGGTCGACCACCAGCCGTTGAACAATCCGACCAGCACGCCGAGCGCGAGCACGGCCGGCACCGTCGCGGCCACGGGCCAGTGGCGATTGACGTCGAGGATCGCCGCAATGCCGCCGAGCAGCCCGAGCAGCGAGCCGACCGACAGGTCGATCTCGCCCGCGATGATCACGAACACCATCCCGCATGCGAGCATCCCGGTGATCGACATCTGCCGCAGCAGGTTCGACACGTTGCGCGGCGTGACGAACGCGCCGTCGGTCAGCACCGAGAAAAACACCCAGATCGCCGCGACCGCGAACAGCAGTGCAAGCACCTTGTAGCGCACGAAGATCTGTCGAAGTGGATGGCGATGCGTGCGGCGCGCGTCGGCGTCCGGCGGCACGGCGGAAGAGGAGGAAAGTTCGCTATTCATGTGGCACTCGCTGCAATGGGTTCGGCCGGCTGCCGCGCGGGCTTCAGCGCGGCGCCGAGTATCTGTTCCTGCGTGAGACCGTCGTTGACGAAATCGCCGCGCAGCTCGCCTTCGCCGATCACGAGCACGCGATCGGCGAGCCCGAGCACTTCCGGCAACTCCGACGACACGACGATCAGCGCGACGCCGCGTTGCGCGAGCGCGAAGATCAGCCGGTAGATCTCGGCCTTGGCGCCCACGTCGACACCGCGGGTCGGCTCGTCGAGGATCAGCACCTGCGGGTCGGCCAGCAGCATCCTGGCGAGCACCGCCTTCTGCTGGTTGCCGCCGGACAGGCTCGCGATCGGCAGGAACGGATGCGCGGCACGCACCGACAGCCGCTGCATCTCGGTGCGGATCGCGTCGAGTTCGGCGGCCGCGTCGATCCGCCCGTGGGCGGCGAACCGGCGCAGCACCGACAACGTGATGTTGTGGCCGACGCCGAGCTGCGGCACGATCCCGTGACGCTTGCGGTCCTCCGGCACCATCGCGATGCCCGCGCGAATCGCATCGGCCGGCGAACGGATCGCGAGCGGCCGACCGTTCATCCGCACCGTCGCCGCGCTCGCGCCCGGATACGCGCCGAAGATCGCCTGCATCAGCTCGGTGCGGCCCGCGCCGACGAGCCCGGCGACGCCGAGAATCTCGCCGCGCCGCACGCTGAACGACACGTCGTCGACGCGCTTGCGGCGCGGGTTCGCCACGTCGTGACAGGTGACGTTGCGCGCTTCCAGCACGACGTCGCCGATCTCGTGCGGCTCGCGCGGATACAGGTTGCGGATCTCACGGCCGACCATCATCGCGATGATCCGGTCGGTCGTCATCCCGCGCATCGGCTCGGTCGCCACGTGGCGGCCGTCGCGGATCACGGTCACGGTGTCGCACACCGCGTCGACTTCATCGAGCTTGTGCGAGATGTACACGCATGCGACGCCGCGGCGCTTCAGGTCGCGCACGATGTCGAGCAGGATGCGCGTCTCGGCCGCACTCAGCGACGACGACGGCTCGTCGAGGATCAGCAGCTTCGCGCGCTTGTTCAGCGCCTTCGCGATCTCGATCAGCTGCTGATGGCCGCCGCCGTAGTTCATCACCGGCTGCGCGACGTTGATCGCGTCGATACGCAGCTCGCGCAGCAGTTCCTCGGAACGCCGCACCATCTCCGCGTAGTGCATGCGCCCGCCGGGCAGCGTGATCTCGTTGCCGAGGAAAATGTTCTCCGCGACCGACAGCTCGGGCACGAGCATCAGTTCCTGGTGGATGATCACGATGCCCGCACGCTCGGTATCGCGCACGCCGGACGCGACGAGCGGCGCGCCTTCCCAGCGGATCTCGCCATCCCACGTGCCGTGCGGGTAGACGCCCGACAGGACCTTCATCAACGTCGACTTGCCGGCGCCGTTCTCGCCGCACAGCCCGACGCACTCGCCGGGGCGCACGGTCAGATCGATTCCGTCGAGCGCCTTCACGCCATCGAATGCCTTGACGATGCCGCGCATCGTCAGCAAGGGTTCGGTCATACGTTCATTGCCTCGCAGTGAGCATGCGGCCGGCCACACCTGGCCGGCCGCACCTAGCCGGCCGCATGCATCCTGCCCGTCGTGCCGTTACTGGCTCGCGAGCTGGGCCTGGGTATAGAAGCCGTCCTTCACGACGACGTCGACGTTGCGCTTGGTCAGCAGCGTGGGCTGCAGCAGCACCGTGTCGACCTTCTTCTTCCCGTTGTCGTACTGCGCGTTGAACGCGGGCTTCGTGCCCTTCGCGAGATCGACCGCGAGCTTCGCGGCTTCGCTCGCGATCAGCTTCAGCGGCTTGTAGACGGTCATCGTCTGCGTGCCGGCGATCACGCGCTTGACCGCCGCGAGGTCCGCGTCCTGCCCGGACACCGGCACCTTGCCGGCCAGGTGCTGCGCGGCGAGCGCCTGGATCGCGCCGCCCGCGGTGCCGTCATTCGACGCGACGATCGCGTCGATCCGGTTGTTGTTTGCGGTGAGCGCATCCTCGACGATGCGCAGCGCGGTCGATGCGCTCCATTCGGGCACCCACTGCTGGCCGACGACCTTGATGTCGCCGCGATCGATCGCCGGCTTCAGCACCTTCAACTGGCCCTCGCGCAGCATCTTCGCGTTGTTGTCGGTCGGCGCGCCGCCGAGCAGGAAATAGTTGCCCTTCGGTTTTGCATCGAACACGCCCTTGGCCTGCAGTTCGCCGACCTTCTCGTTGTCGAACGAGATGTACGCGTCGACGTCCGCATCGAGGATCAGACGGTCGTACGACACAACCTTGATGCCGGCCTTCCTCGCTTCGGCGACGACGTTGCCGAGCGTCTTCGAATTGAACGGCACGATCACGATCACGTCGACGCCGCGCGAGATCAGGTTCTCGATCTGCGAAATCTGCCGCTCCTCGCTCGCATCGGCCGACTGCACCGACACCTTCGCGCCGAGCTTCGTCGCGGCCGCGACGAAATAGTCGCGATCGCGCGACCAGCGCTCGACGCGCAGGTCGTCGATGCAGAAGCCGATCTCGGGCTTGTCCTTGCTCGCATGCGCGAGCGGCGCGCCGAGCGCGAAGAGCGCCAGCGCTGCCGCGCCGGCAAGGGAACTCAATACGGTACGACGCGTCACGGATTTCATGTCTCCACTCCTTGTTATTGGACAACTCACGAACACCGGGCGGCCGCGGAAATGCGCCGCCCTCATCGAGTCACTGCAAAGCACGGGATCGCGTCGGCGAAGCGCCGGTCACGCGCCCGTCGCAAACACCGGCTCGAGCGCGCGGTAAAGCGCGCGAAACGTCGGCCGCCGCGCATCGCGATACCACGCGTGTCGCGCGGGATCGGGCTCGCGCACCGCGACGATCGGCGGCTGCGGACACACGTCGTCGAGCGACGCATCCGGTTCGAGCGCGAGACGCGCGAGCCGTGCGGCACCGAGCGCCGGGCCGACCTCGCCGCCCGCGCGCAGCGTCAGCGCGCGACCGCTCAGGTCGGCGAGCATCTGCGTCCAGTACGCGCTGCGCGAGCCGCCGCCGATCACCGTGATACCCTCGGGCGCCAGTCCGGCCGCATGCAGCGCGTCGATGCCGTCGAGCAACGCGAAGCCGACGCCTTCGAGCGTTGCGTTCGCGAGATCCGCGCGCTGCGTGTCGGGCGTGAGCCCGTAAAACACGCCCTTCGCATTCACGTCGTTGTGCGGGGTGCGCTCGCCGCTCAGGTAAGGCAGGAACCACGGGCGGCTGGCGCGTGCGTTCGCCTCGGCATCGGCGAGGAGTGCGGCAACGCCGTCGTAACCGGCCAGTTGCGCGGTGAAGTCGATGCAGCCGGCCGCGTTCAGCATCACCGACATCAGATGCCAGGTATCGGGCAGTGCGTGGCAGAAGCTGTGCACCGCCGATTCGGGATTCGCGCGAAACCCGTCCGACACCGCGAAATAAACGCCCGACGTGCCGAGCGACAGCAACGCGTCGCCGGGCCGCACGACCCCGACGCCCACCGCGCCGGCCGCGTTGTCGCCGCCGCCGGCCACCACCGGAATCTCGCGCAGCCCGAGCGCGCGCGCGACGGCCGGCAGCAGCGTGCCGGTCACGCGGTTGCCCTCGAACACGGCCGGCATCTGCGCGCGCGACAGCTCGCACGCGGCGAGCAGCGTATCGTCGTAGTCGCGCTTCGCGACGTCGAGCCAGAGCGTGCCGGCGGCATCCGACGGATCGGTCGCGAACGCGCCGGTCAGCCGGTAGCGCAGGTAATCCTTCGGCAGCAGCACGTGTGCGATGCGCGCGAACACGTCGGGCTCGTGGCGACGCACCCACAGCAGTTTCGGCGCGGTGAAGCCCGGCATCGCGACGTTGCCCGTCACCGCGCGCAGCGCGGGTACGAGCCGCTCGAGTTCCGCGCACTCCGCGTCCGCACGGCCGTCGTTCCACAGGATCGCGGGGCGCAGCACGTCGCGGTGCGCATCGAGCAGCGTCGCGCCGTGCATCTGCCCGGTCAGTCCCAGCGCGTCGATGTCGCGCGGATCGATGTCGGCCGCGCGTGCCTCATCGACAACCGCGGCCAGCGCGCCGCACGCGGCGTCCCACCAGTCGCGCGGCACCTGTTCGGACCAGCGCGGCCGCGGGCGGCTCACCGTCAGCGGCCGGCTCGCGCTCGCCCGCACCACACCGTCGCGGTCGAGCAGCACCGCCTTCACGCCCGACGTGCCGAGATCGAGTCCGATATACATGGCGTCAGCGCAGCCCGTAGATCGCCTGGTTCACGATGTTCTCGAGCCGCTCCTGCGCGCCGCTCACATGCCGCGGGTCCACGCCGCGCGCGAGCGCGTCGTCCGCGAGCGACTGCAGCGTATAGCCGCCCGACAGTATCTTGCGGCCGAACGCGTCGTCCCACTGCGCGTAGCGCTGCCGGCGCAACGCATCGAGCCGGTCGTTCTCGACCAGCACGGCCGCACGTTCGAGCGCGAGCGCGAGCACGTCGATCGCGCCGACGTGGCCGTAGAACAGGTCTTCCGGATCGATGCTCTGGCGCCGCACCTTCGCGTCGAAGTTCATCCCGCCGGTCGTGAAGCCGCCGTGGCGCAGGATCTCGTAGAACGCGAGCGTCAGTTCCTCGACGCTGTTCGGGAACTGGTCGGTGTCCCAACCGTTCTGCGGATCGCCGCGGTTCGCGTCGACGCTGCCGAACACGCCGAGTGCGAACGCGTTCGCGATCTCGTGATGGAACGAGTGACCGGCGAGCGTCGCATGGTTTGCCTCGATGTTGACGCGAATCTCGTTCTGCAGTCCGTACTGCACGAGGAAGCCGTGCACGGTCGCGACGTCGTAGTCGTACTGATGCTTGGTCGGCTCCTGCGGTTTCGGCTCGATCAGCAGCGCACCCTTGAAGCCGATCCGGTGCTTGTGCTCGACGACCATCGACAGGAAACGCGCGAACTGATCGCGCTCGCGCTTCAGGTCGGTATTGAGCAGCGTCTCGTACCCTTCGCGGCCGCCCCACAACACGTAGTTCTCGCCGCCGAGCCGGTGTGTCGCGTCGAGCGCGTGACACACCTGCGTCGCGGCCCACGCGAACACGTCGGGGTTCGGATTCGTCGCGGCGCCCGCCGCGAAGCGCGGGTGCGAGAACAGGTTCGCCGTGCCCCACAGCAGCCGCACGCCGCTCGCCTGCTGGCGCTCGCCGAGATAGTCGACCATCCGTGCGAAATTGGCCGCGTACTCGCGCAGGCTGCCGCCTTCCGGCGCGACGTCGGTGTCGTGGAACGTGTAGAAAGGCGTGCCGAGCTTCGTGAAGAACTCGAATGCCGCATCGGCCTTCATTCGCGCACGTTCGAGCGCGTCGCCCGGCTGCTGCCACGGCCGCCGGAACGCGCCCTGCCCGAAGATGTCGTGCCCCGGCCATACGAACGTGTGCCAGTAGCAGACCGCGATCCGCAGATGCTCGGCGAGCGTCTTGCCGAGCACACGTTTCTCGGGGTCGTAATAGTGGTACGCCAGCGGGTTGTCCGACTGCGGACCTTCGTAGCGAATGGCGGGAATGTGTTCGAAATACGACATGGTGTCTCCGTGCTGGGTCTTGTTGCAACGCAACGCGCATCGCGATGACGCACGCGGCCGAATCCGGTTGGCTGGATCGTGCCCGCGCGACTGCCGGCCGGCAATTGCGAAATTGCGCAGCACGCTTAACGTTTCTTGCCAGCCGCTGCGCGCGGGGTGCGTTCCGTCCTACAATCGCCGGACACCAGAGAACCGCGCGGCACCGCCCGCGCGCCCCGGAGACAATGGCGAGACGCCCGAGCGGCGCCCACCCTGAGACCGACATGACCCGTGCCTCTTCCGCCCAGACGCCGCACCGCATCGCGCTGTTGTTCAACGCGAACAAGGTCTACGACCGCGAGATCATCAGCGGCATCGGCCAATACCTGCACACGACGCGCGTCGTGTGGGACCTGTTCCTCGAAGACGACTTCCGCTGCCGGCTCGCCGGCATCGAACGCTTCGACGGCGACGGCATCATCGCGGACTTCGACGATCCGGCCGTCGCCGACGCGCTCGCCGGCTCGCCGCTACCGATCGTCGCGGTCGGCTCGTCGTACGAGGATCCAGCGCAGTACCCGGACGGCGTCCCATATATTGCGACGGACAACCCGAAACTCGTGTCGCTCGCCTATACGCACCTGATCGGCGCGGGGCTCGCGCATTTCGCGATGTACAGCCTGCCGGTCGCGCAGGAGAACCGCTGGGCGCAGCAGCGTGAGCTCGCGTTCGACCGGCTCGCGCGCGCGGACGGGCTCGACGCGCCGATCTACCGCGGCGTGTCGACGAGCGCATCGGGCTGGAATCACGCGATCGAGCAGCTGATCGGCTGGCTGCATGCGCTGCCGAAGCCCGTCGGCGTGATCGCGGTCACGGATGCGCGCGCGCGGCATCTGCTGCAGGCGTGCCTGCTCGCCGGCATCGCGGTGCCGGAACAGGTCGCGATCATCGGCATCGACAACGATCCGCTCACGCGCACGCTGACGCGCATTCCGCTGTCGTCGGTGATCCAGGGCACCGAGGAAATGGGCCGCACCGCCGCGCACCTGCTGCACCGGATGCTGCGCGGCGCAAGGTTTCCCGGGCAGCGCATCCTCGTGCCGCCGGTCGGCATCAACGTGCTCGAATCGACGCGCCACCAGCCGCTCGCGAGCCCGCACGTGATGCGCGCCCGGCATTTCATCCGGCAGTACGCGTGCCAGGGGATCAAGACCGAACAGGTCGCCGACTATGTCGGCGTGTCGCGCTCGCTGCTCGAAGAGCACTTCCGGCGCGAACTGCAGCGCACCGTGCACCAGGAAATCCTGCGTCACAAGATCGAGGCTGCGCAGGCGCTGCTCGCGAGCCGCAATGCGTCGAGCGCGGAAGTCGCGATCCGCTGCGGCTTCACGTCGCTGCAATACATGTACGCGGTGTTCCGCCGCGAACTCGGCTGCACGCCGCGCGAGTATCAGGAACGCGCGGCATCGGCTCACTGAATTCACCGCTCACGAGCGAACCCACACATGCATATCGACACCGACTCCCCCCGCCCGGCATCCGACGTCGGCCGCATTCCGTCCGAACCGTGGGGCACTCTGCCCGGCGGCGACCCGGTGCGGCGCTACACGCTGCGCAACGCGCACGGCATGCGCGTCGTCGTCAGCGATCTCGGCGCGACCGTCGTGTCGTGGCTCGCCCCCGACCGCACCGGGCGCTTCGCCGATATCGTGCTGGCGCACGACACGCCGGCCGAGTACCTCGAATCGGGTGCGTACCTCGGCGCGACGGTCGGCCGCTGGGCCAACCGGATCGCGGACGCGCGCTTCACGCTCGACGGCATCGATTACACGCTCGACCGCAACGAGAACGGCAATCTGCTGCACGGCGGCGCAAGCGGCTTTCATCGCGCGCGCTGGGACGTGATCGACGACCGCGGCGAGCTGACGCTGCGGCTCGATTCACCGGAAGGCGATGCGGGATTCCCCGGCAACGTGAGCGTGCAGGTGCGCTACGTGCTCGACGACGACGGCACGCTGACGATCGACTATTCGGCACGAACCGATGCGCCGACCCCGCTGAACCTCACGAATCACAGCTACTTCAACCTCAGCGGACGCACGGGCAGCGACGTGCGCGGCCACCTGCTGCAGGTCGACGCCGACGCGTTCGTCGAAGTCGACGACGCGCTGATCCCGACCGGCACGGCCGACGTGACCGGCACCGCGTTCGATTTCCGGCAGAGCGCGCCGATCGGCGCCCGCCTCGACTGGCCGCATGCGCAGCTCGCGCGCGGGCGCGGCTTCGACCACTGTTACGTGCTGCGCGACCCTACGCGCGGCGTGCGGCCCGTCGCATCGATCTACGATCCGGAAAGCGGTCGGGAGCTCACCGTGTCGACGGATCAGCGCGGGCTGCAGCTCTATACGGGCAACTATCTGGATGGCGTGCGTGTGGGCGGCGGCATCCCGTGCGTGCGGCATGCGGCGCTGTGCGTCGAAGCCGGGTTCTATCCGAACCAGGTCAACATGGACGCGTTGCGCGACGAAACCATCCTTCATCCGGGCCAGACCTATCGCCAGACGACCCGGTATCGGGTCGGCATTCGCGGATAGCAGGCAGCGCACGCGTTCTTTGCGTCGGCGTCGGCGGCTGCGCGACGCTCGTGCAGCGTTGCCCGCCCGGCCAGTGCGGTTTCCGACGTCACAGATCGCCGCGCGGGCGATCGCGCTGACGCTCAACATGATCGACGGGGTCGAGCCGGCTGCGGCGGTGCATACGATCGGGGCGCCGGAGCGCGTCGTGCGGGAATCGACGGGGGTGGCGCGGGGTTGACTCACGGAGCGCGCCGCGTCGACGTCGCGCACCGGCCGGCCGTTCACGCATTCGCGGCTCTGCATGAATGGCCGGCCGTCCCGCTTTCGATCCCGATCCGGTCAGAACTTGTGCCGAATCCCCGCATGCACCATCAACTGCTTCGACGTCGACGACAGATCGGCCGCCCCCGGGACATATGCCTGGTCGAGCGACGAGCCGGTCGCGTCACCGGCAACCCGCTGGTATGCGCCCATCAGATAGACGTCAGTGCGCTTCGACAGGTTGTAGTCCGCCATCAGCCCGATCGAATGGATCTTCGGTTTCGCGCTGCCCGTGGTCGCGTCGTAGCGCACGGTCGTATACACATACTGCCCGCCCACGAAGAACGCCGGCGTGAACTGGTATTTACCGTTCACTTCGAAGTTCTGATACTTGATCGCCGTGACCGTCCCGCCCGCGAGCGGCCCCGTCACCGGTTCGATCGTCTCGTCGCCGAACAGGTAGCCGACGTTCGCGGTCGGCCGCGTGACGTTGCTGTTCGTATAGGCAAACCCGACCGTCGCGGGCCCTGCCGTGTAGTTGACGCCCGCCCCGAAGATCCGCAGCCGCGCCGACGCGAAGTTCGCATCCGCGCCGACCGACCCCGAGCCCGCGATCGCGCCGCCGGCCGTCGCGCCCGGGTTGTCCGCATTCAGGAACGCCGCGCCGACGAGCAGGCCGCCCTGCTCGTACTGCGCGCCGACGCTCCACTGCCGGTTGTTCGCGAATCCGGTGTCGTTGCTGAAGCTGTACGTGCCGCCGAACGAGAAGCCGGCAAAATCCGGGCTCGCGTACTTGACCGTGTTGTTCACGCGAAACGTATTGCCGGTATTGTCGTTGTCGAGCGGATGCGAGAACGGATAGACACCCCAGTTGCCATTCGCGGTCGTCGGCGCGAGATAGTCGACGACCGAGTCATATTGCCGGCCGAGCGTCAGCGTGCCGAAGCGCGCGCTGCCGAGCCCGACGTAAGCCTGCCGCCCGAACATGCGGCCGCCCTGCGCGAGCGTGCCGTTGTTCACGTTGAAGCCGTTCTCGATCTGGAACAGCGCGCTGTAGCCGCCGCCCAGATCCTCGGACCCTTTGAGACCCCAGCGGCTGCCCTGCGCGAAGCCGCTCGCCATCTGCCATGCGCCGTGGCCACCGACGTTGTTCGTGTAGTCGATGCCCGCGTCGATCAGCCCGTACAGTGTGACGCTGCTCTGCGCGAAGGCCGGCGCAGCACAAAGTGCCGGCATCGCGACGAAAAACAATCTCCAGTTCATTCGTTTTCCTTATTGGTATGATGGTCGCTACCCGCTCGATACGGGTCGGCGCGGCTTACTTCGTGCCGTAGATGTCGAAGTCGAAGTACTTGCGGTTGATCCGCTGATACGTGCCGTTCGCGAGGATCGCCGCCAGCGCGCGGTTGAATGCATCGCGCAGGTCGGTGTCCTGCTTGCGCAGCCCGAGGCCATCGCCCTGCCCGAAATACTTCGCGTCGTCGATCGCCGCGCCGACGAACATGAAATCCTTGCCCTGCGGCTTCTTCAGGAAGCCGTCGCTCGCCGCGATCGACGCCTGGAACGCCGCGTCGAGCCGCCCGGTCACGAGATCGGCATAGACCTGATCCTGGTTCTGGTACGACTCGATCTGCACGCCCGCCGGCTGCCAGTTCGCGATCGCATAGTCGGCCTGCGCGGAACCCTGCTCGACGCCGACCCGCTTGCCCTTCAGCGACGCAGCCGTCGGCAGCAGCGGCGAACCCTTGCGCGCGATCAGCCGCGCCGGCGCATTCGAGATCCGGTTGGTGAACGCGATCTGCTGCATCCGCTTCGGCGTGATCGTCATCGACGACGCGATCACGTCGAACTTGCGCGCGAGCAGCCCCGGAATCATCCCGTCGAAACTCGACTCGACCCACACGCAGCGCGCATGCAGCTCCGCGCACAACGCGTTCGTGATGTCGATCCCGAAGCCGGTCAGCGTGCCGTCGGGCTGCTTGTATTCGAGCGGCGGATACGTGGGATCGACCGCGAGGCGGATCTCCTTGCCCGTCCAGTCGCCGGCATGCGCGACGCCTGCCACCGTCGTTGCCGTCAGCGCCACCGCAAGCGCCGCCATCCACTGTTTCATTGCCAGTCTCCTTGTTTCCATCGTTGAAGGTAAATCGAATCGGCCCGGCCGCCTCACGCGAGGTAGCGCTCGGCGAGCGCGATCCAGTAACTCGCGCCCGTCGCGAGACACGCATCGTTGAAGTCGTAGCCGGGGTTGTGCAGCCCGCAGCCGGCCGCGCCGTCGCCGTTGCCGATCGACAGGTAGCTGCCCGGGCAGACGTCGAGCATGAACGCGAAGTCCTCGCTCGCCGCGATCGGACGCAGGTGCGGAATCAGCGCATCGTCGCCGCCCCATTCGCGCGCGACGTCGCGGGCGAACGCGGTTTCCGCCGCGTGATTGACGAGCACAGGATAGCCGTGGCGATAGTCGATCTCGGCCGTCGCGCCGTAGCTGTCGGCTTGCCCGTGCACGATCGCGCGAATGCGCCGTTCGAGCAGCGCGCGCACGTCCGGCGACAGCGCCCGCACGCTCAGTTCCAGATCCGCATGCGGCGGAATCACGTTCGATGCGGTGCCTGCATGAATCGAGCCGGTCGTGACGATCGCCAGTTCCTGCGGATTCACGTTGCGCGACACGACCGTCTGCAACGCCATCACGATCGATGCGCAGACCACCACCGGATCGATCGTCGTGTGCGGCGCCGCGCCATGGCCACCTTGCCCGGTCACGCGCACACGCACCTCGTCGGCCGACGCCATCGCCGCGCCGTCGCAGAAGCCGAGCACGCCCGCCGGTAGCCCCGGCACGTTGTGCATCGCAAACACGGCATCGCACGGAAACTGCGTGAACAGCCCGTCGTCGATCATCCGCTTCGCGCCGCCGAGCCCTTCCTCCGCCGGCTGGAAAATCAGGTTCAGCGTGCCGCTGAAACGTCCGCGCTCCGCGATGCAGCGGGCGGCCGCGAGCAGCATCGCGGTATGGCCGTCGTGGCCGCACGCATGCATCACGCCGTCGCGCCGGCTCGCATGCGGCAGCCCGGTCGTCTCGCGGATCGGCAGCGCATCCATGTCCGCGCGCAGCCCGAGCCGCTTCCCCATGCCGCGCGTGAGCGTGCCGACCACCCCCGTGCCGCCGAGCCCGCGCGTGACGCGATAACCCCATGTTGTCAGGCAATCGGCGACGAGTTCGCTCGTCGCGTGTTCCTCGAACCCGAGCTCCGGATGCGCATGCAGCCGGTGGCGCAACGCGATCATTTCCGTCTCGATGACCGCCATTTCAGGCGGAATGCGTGCTCGATCCAACCCCGTTACTCCTGGATGCGTGTCGGCTGTCGATCGCCGGGATGGCGGATCGTGGCGAAATCGTAGGCAGCGAAAAAACCGGCGAACAGCCGCAGTTTCGTTATGATGACAACCTTTCGTTGTCGGGTATCGCACCATGAGCACGATCAAGCTGCATCAGCTGCAGGCGCTCGTCGCGAGCGCGGAGGCCGGGAGCATCCGCGGCGCGGCGCGCACGCTCGGGCTGTCGCAGGCGGCCGTCACCCGCGCGCTGCGCGAGCTGGAGGCCAGCGAGCGCCTGCCGCTGCTGGTGCGCGCGCCGGAAGGCATCGGCTTCACGGAATACGGGAAAACCTTGCTCACGCACGCGAAGCTCGTGCTCAAGCAGCTCGAGCACGCGCAAAGCGATCTCGAACGAATGCGCGGGCGCGTCGAGGGGCGGCTGAGCGTCGGCGTCACGCCGTGGCTGACGATGACATTCCTCGCGGAAACCGTGCTGCGGTTTCGCGAGCGGATGCCCGACGTGCGCCTCGAACTCTACGAAGCGCTGATGGCCGTCGCACAACCGCTGCTGCGCGACGGCAGCATGGATTTCGCGCTGGGTCACGTGCAGGCCGGCGGCGGCGCGCAGGAATTCGCGTTCGAGCCGCTGCTGCGCTACGAGACGTCGGTGATGGTGCGCGCCGGGCATCCGCTCGAACGCGCGAAGTCGGTGCACGACCTGCTCGAATGCGACTGGGTGCTGAATTCGTCGGCCGACGGCCAGGCCGCGCTCGTCGACTATCTGTTCACGCGGCACGGCGCACGGATCGACGAACGGCGCATCGTGCGCGCGCAATCGGTCGCGATGCTGCAGACGATGCTCGAGCAGGCCGGCATGTGTACGTGGTGCCCGACGATCCTCGCGGCGGTGCCGCCGTTCGGTGAGCGGATGCGCGTGCTGTCGCTCAGGGAGACCTTCGAGCCGAGCGAACTCGGCATCGTCACGCGCCGCAGCAGCACGCTGAGCGACGCCGCGCGCTGCTTCATCGACTGCCTGCTGCAGGTGATCCGGCGGCATGCGCGGTCGGCGCGCAACGAGGATCTTGCACTGTTCCGCACGCTCACGCTGCTGATCTGACGGTGTGCCGGGCAGGCGCGCGCGGCGCCTGCCCGGCAGCGATCCCGTATACCTCCGCGCCGCATTGCTCTATACTGCCCCCCAGTATCCGGAACCCACCGATCCCATGCCCCATTCCCCCGAAGAAAAGAAACGCGTCCTGACCCGCGTGCGCCGTGTTCGCGGGCAACTGAACGCGCTCGAGCAAGCGCTCGAGGAGGGGGCGGACTGTGGCCCGATACTTCAGCAACTGGCTGCCATCCGCGGCGCGATCAACGGCGTGATGGCCGGCGTGCTCGAAAGCCATTTGCGCGAGGAATTCACCCAGCTCGCGGACGCCCCGCGGCCCTCGTCCGGATCGATCGACGATATCGTGACCCTCGTCCGGTCCTACTTGCGCTGACCGGTGCAGGTTCGTCGACGTCCGAGCCATTCGATGATTCTTTTTTTACAGGATTGCCATGAAATCACGTGCCGCAGTTGCGTTCGAGGCGGGTAAGCCGCTCCAGATCGTCGAAATCGACGTCGAACCGCCCCGCAAGGGCGAAGTGCTCATCAAGATCACCCATACCGGCGTCTGTCACACCGATGCCTTCACGTTGTCGGGGGACGATCCGGAAGGCATCTTTCCCGCCGTGCTGGGCCATGAAGGCGCCGGCATCGTGGTGGAAGTCGGCGAAGGCGTGACGAGCGTGAAACCCGGCGACCACGTCATTCCGCTGTACACCGCCGAATGCGGCGAGTGCCTGTTCTGCAAGAGCGGCAAGACCAATCTGTGCGTGTCGGTGCGCGCCACCCAGGGCAAGGGCGTGATGCCCGACGGCACCACGCGCTTCAGCTACAACGGCCAGCCGATCTATCACTACATGGGCTGCTCGACGTTCAGCGAATACACCGTCGTCGCCGAAGTCTCGCTCGCGAAGATCAACCCGGACGCGAACCCGGAGCAGGTCTGCCTGCTGGGCTGCGGCGTCACGACCGGCCTCGGCGCGGTGAAGAACACCGCGAAGGTGCAGGAAGGCGATACGGTGGCCGTATTCGGTCTCGGCGGCATCGGCCTCGCGGTGATTCAGGGCGCCAAGCTCGCGAAGGCCGGCCGCATCATCGCGATCGACACCAACCCCGGCAAGTTCGACCTCGCACGCGTGTTCGGCGCAACCGACTGCGTCAATCCGAAGGACCACGAAAAGCCGATCCAGCAGGTGATCGTCGACATGACCGGCTGGGGCGTCGACCACAGCTTCGAATGCATCGGCAACGTCAACGTGATGCGCGCCGCGCTCGAATGCGCGCACCGCGGCTGGGGCCAGTCCGTCATCATCGGCGTCGCGGGCGCCGGCCAGGAAATCTCCACGCGCCCGTTCCAGCTCGTCACCGGTCGCCGCTGGCTCGGTACGGCATTCGGCGGCGTGAAGGGCCGCTCCGAACTGCCGGGCATGGTCGAGGAAGCGATGGCCGGCACGATCCAGCTGGCACCGTTCGTCACGCACACGAAGCCGCTCACCGGCATCAACGAAGCGTTCGACCTGATGCACGAAGGCAAGTCCATCCGGACCGTCGTGCATTTCTGAAATACGCGCAACGAGATCGGCTGTGGTAACCGGTCTCGTTGCGCGATACCGCCGGCACGCCAGGCGCTCGGCCCGGACGTGCCGGCGATCGGAACCGGCGCGCAACCCGCGCGCGACCTATTTGGCCGCCTGCGCCGCCGGCGTGAAACTGCACTTCGGATCGTTCTTGCCCCGCGCCGAACAGCATTCGAGCAGGTCGCTCACCGACTTCGCGTTCGCCGCATTCCATTCATACAGGCTCTTGTTGTTGTCGATCGGCATCCAGTGCGTCATCGGATACCGGCTCGCACGCGCGTTGCTTCCCTTCGGCGGCGGCAGCAAACCGGCGGCCAGCGGCACGTAGATTTTGCAGCTATTCTGATCGCCGATCCGGTGACAGCCGATGCAGGTATTGCCCGGCGTGCTGATCGCGTGTGACGTCCATGACGCGAAGTCGGCGCCGAGGTTCACGTACTTGCCCCACGGGTCGGTCGGCACCTTGTTCCAGACCTGGCCGATCCACGGGCTGTACATGACCGGGCTCGCGTCGTGACACGACACGCAGCGCTTCGTCGCGGTCGCGGCCGGCTTCCACCAGAACTCCGCCGCGGACGGGTGGCCGGGCGGCGGCGTCGTCTCGTTCGGCGGCGGCACGCGCGCTGCGTTCATGCCCTCGGTGCCGCCCTTCTCCGCATGAAACCAGCAGGTCTTGCCGTTGCCCGCATGATGCAGCACGATGTCGACTTCGTCGTAATACGGGCTCCGGTTCGCGCGGATCTGCTTGCGGCGGCAAAACGCCGAGATCTGCGTGACGCCGCGCGACAGGTCGAGGATCTTCGAATACGGCGTGCACTGTCCGGATGTCGGCGCGTCGTAGGGCAACAGCGCCGGACGATCGCACGTCATGTGCGCCGCGTAGCGCGCGGGCGCGCGGCCGTTGACGGTGATCGGCACATCGGTGCCGTCATTGCAGTCGAACGCGGGAATCTCGCCGATTTCGTCGGTGCACTGCTGCGCATACTCGTGCAGCGACGTATCGCCGCTTGCCGCCGCGAGCGCGAGCGGCGCGACCTGTGCGGCCAGCATCGTCGCCAGCGCGACGACGCAGGTTCTCATCGTCATGCCGCCCCCTTCGTGTAGCGTATCGCCACCTTGCGAATGGCCTCGATGTACTTCACGTAACCGGTGCAACGACAGATGTTGCCGCCCACCCAGGTTTCGATCATCGCGTCCAGATCGCGCTCGTGCACCGGCTGCGCGCGCAGATGATCGAGCATCGCGGTCGCGGCCATCAGGAAACCCGACACGCAGTAACCGCACTGGAACGCGAACGACTCGAGAAAACTCTGCTGCAGCGGCGACAGCGCGCCGCCCTGCGCGAGCCCCTCGATCGTGTACACGTGCATGTCCGCCATCGCGCTGACCGGCGTCGAGCACGACAGCGTCTTTTCCATCGGCGCATCGGGCGCATTGCGCACGCCGACCGTGCACGCGCGGCACACGCCGATGCCGCAGCACAGCTTGGTGCCCGTCAGGTCCTGCCGCTCGTGCAGGAAGTCGATGAGGTTCATGTCCGCGTCGGCCGCGTCTGCTTCGACGGGCTTGCCGTTGACGATCATTCGGACCGGATTGCTCATTGCAGTGCCTCCCGAATCTTCTCCGGCGTCACGGGCGTCACACGGAACCGCCGCCCCGTCGCCATCGCGAGCGCATTGAGCAGCGCCGGCGCGATCGGACACATCACCGCTTCCGCGATGCCGCGTGCATTCGCGGGATCGCCGCCGGGCGGCGGTAATGCGATCAGCTCCTGCACGGGGATGTCCGGCAGCCGCGTGACCTCGTAGCGATCCAGATTCCATCGGCCGCCGCCCGGCCCGTCCGGCCCCAGCGGACAGGTTTCGGTCAGCACGTTGCCGATACCCATCGCGACCGCGCCCTGCGACTGCCCTTCCACGAGCTCCGGCGACAACTGCCGGCCAACGCTCACCGCCGTCACCACGCGTTCGACCTTCACGCGTCCGGTCGCCGAATCGACGGACACCGCGACGAGCGTCGCCGACGGCGCGTAGGTCGTGCGCCCGTAAAGCGTCGTATTGACCGGCGGCGGCTGCAGCACGCGCTTCAACGGCGTCAGGTGATACGGATCGAGGCCGACCGCCACGTAGTCGTAGTCGATCTGCGCATTGCCGGACGCGAACGGATAGGTTCCCTTCCAGAAATACCCGGCATAACTCGCATGCACGGCCGCGATCGTCTGGAGTCCGATCTTCCTGATCGTGCCGAGCAGCGCCGCCCACGGAATCGGTGCGAGGCCGTTTGCGGCGAGTGCGCGATCGGTCCAGCGCACGTCCTCCGCACGCACGGGTATGCCCCACCACGCGCGCGCAGCCGGCAGCACGCTCTGCAGAAACAGCGCCTGCGCGGCGCCCTTGACCGCGTGGTACTGATGGAATGCGCCGAGACAGGCGCTCGACGAACCGTAGGTGTAGCAGACGTACTTGCTGTCGTCGGGCGGACTGCTCGAACGCTTCAACCCGAGCGCGTTGAACGGCCCGATCTCGCTCATCGCAATCGTTTGCGCGTTTTGCCCGAGAAACTCGGCCGGCGCGAGACCGAGCGTCGTGGCCGCGCCGTTGCCCATGTCGGTGTACGGCGTGACCACGCGCAGGTTGCCGTCGGGCAGGATCTGCACCATCCCGAACATCCCGTCGCCGGAGGTGCCGAATGCTTCGTTCGCCATCGCGAGGCCGACGCCGTAGCGGAGGCCGCGCGCGCTGCGCTCGGCACGAATCTGCTCACGCTCGAGCCATAACGGATGACGTTCGAGCCGGTCGAGCAGCGCGTCCAGCTGCAGGTCGAACAGGATCGGCGCGCCCGTGATCGCGCGGCCCTTGCCGAGCTCGGGCGCCTTGCCGAGCAGATTGGCGCGCCGGATCTCGAACGGCGACATCCCCAGCCGGCGTGCGGCCTCGTCCATCAACGTCTCGATCGCCATGAACGCCTGCGGCCCGCCGAAGCCTCGCTGCGAACCGCCGAAGACTTCCCGCGTGTAGGTCGACGCGGCCTGCGCGCGTGCCCGCGGAATCTCGTAGCAGCTCATCGCGCTCAACGCGGCAAGCTGCGCGACGTACGGCGACAGGTTCTTCTTCCCGCCGCCGTTCATCAGGAAATCGCAGGTGATCGCTTCGAGCTTGCCGCGGCGGCCGAACCACAGCGATTCGGAAAACTGTGTTTCGCAGCGTTTCAGGCCAACCTGGAATTGCTCGTAGCGCGACTGCTGCCAACGCAGCGCGCCCTTCGCAAACGGTGCCGCCAGGGCCAGATACAGCGGGAAGTAGGATTTGTCGCGTCCGCCGAAGCCACCGCCCGGGTAGCACGCGATGACCTGGGCCTCCTTGACCGCGACGGCGCTGCCGTCGAACAGCGCACACGCACCATTCGCATCGTCGTTCGCCGACTGCGTGCCGAGCACGAGGCTGATCTTCGACGCGGACGCGTCGTACCATGCGAGTCCCGCTTCGGGCTCCATGAACATCGGGTCCATCGCCGGCGTCTCGAACCCGTCGTCGCCCGTCGCCCGAATGCCGATCCACGTGCCGGCGGCCGCGTGGCTGGCGATCGTTGCATCGATGTTGGCGACCGCCGCCTCACGTTCCTCCAGGTACTTCGCCGTCGGCTTGCCGTTGCCGTCGGTCTGGTAGTTGTCGACGTAGCTGAACCGCCGCGCGTCGTCGCGCACGTAGACGGTCACGGGCGAATACGGCACGACCGGTGCGGCCTGACCGGTGCCGACCGGCGCGCCGTACCGGATCACGCTGCGATTGAAATCGAGCAACTTCCTTGCGCGACGATAGATGTCGAAGTTCTCGAAGATCAACAGCGCGGCCGGTTGCCCGTAGCAGTCCGCCGGGTAACCCACTCGCGCGAGCCAGTAGATGTCCTGGTTCGCGATCGGATCGGGTCCCGGTGCAAGCTTGATCCTGCGCGCGCTCAGCAATGCGTTATCGACGATGGCGATCGGCCGCAGTTCGTGCGGCAGCACGCCGAGATCGTAGCCCTGGTACACGGCGTCGACCCGGTCGCAGCGCAGTGCATAAAGCCAGTTTTCCTGCTGCGGCCAGCCGACGAAGTCGCGGGACTTGAAGTCGCGCGCGTAGATCTTCTGGCCCATTACCTTCGGCATGCCGTCGATGCGCCAGCGCGCCTTTCCGGGCACCGGCGCCCAGTTCGGGCCGTCCGCATCGGCCTGCGTCTCGCCTGCGGCGAGTACGAGTGCCGGCAAATGCGTAACCGAAACGGCAACGACGGCGCCGCTGCCGGCGAGCTTCAGAAACGTCCGGCGTGTCACAGGCACATGGATGGCCATGCTGCGTCCCTCGTTCGAATTGTTATGTCGGTCCGTCGAGTGCGCGACGTGCGTCGCCACGCCGGGCGCGAGCGGCCCGATACGCGTGTGCGTCGATGCACAGGATGTCGGTGAGAAAGCGGTGTTCCCGGCGCGGTTGCGCGCGCCGTCTGTCAGGAATCGGGAGGGAGACGACGCGCGCCGAAGCCCGGCGGCATCGCGGGTTCCGTCCGCGCGGGTGGGCGCCTGTTCGATGAAGTGTCAGGCGGCGTGCATCGCGCTGCGTATTCGTTCATGATTCCCCCGGCCCTGATCGTGCTTGACTGGCCTGTTGCCCGTATCGTCGGGCAGTCGCTCGACGTTCAGGCGTTGTGTTCGTTCTTTCCGCGACGCGGGGCGATCGTCCCGTTCGCAGCGTCATTCAAGCCTGATTTTGAACAATCGTAGGAATTCGAATCGACGATTTCAAGGAGATTTTCGGGCACGATGACGCGCGCATCGGCGGCGGCATCTGTCGATACGTGCCGCGTCGTCGCCTGGCGCATCCCTGCCTTGGCGGACCGAGGGTGCCGCGGCCGCGCGGCGATTTCCTGCGTCGACCGGCAATCCGGTAAACAATCGATCGCGTTATCGACACGAATGGATTCAGCCGTGACGACCGGTCCGTTCCGGGCGGTTTTCCGTCCGGTCGGCACGCCGCCGCGGCTGCGTCCGGGGTTAGCCGTAGGGGGCCACCCGCGCGGGCAGTGGACTACGGCTGTCTCCAGGGTCGACCATGGGTCCGGGTTGCGTTGACGCCGCTATGATCGACCTGTCTCGCGGCGCCGCCCGGGGGGAGGAGGAGCCTCCCATGAAGACGGTGGCCGTGCCGGCCGGCGATGCTCAGTCGGCACGTACATCCGGTTCGCGCGGCAGTCCCGCGCCGCTGCTTACTGCCCGATGCTCGTGAAGGTCGGCAGCAGCACGCGATACACGTGAATCATCGCCGGCCCGAGCAACACGCACATCAGCGCCGGGAAGATGCAGAAGATCAGCGGGAACAGCAGCTTCAGCGCGATCTTCGCGGCGCGCTCCTCGGCGCGCATCCGCCGCCGTGTGCGCAGCATGTCGGACAGCACGCGCAGCGATTCGGCGATGCTCGTGCCGAAGCGATCGGCCTGGATCAGCATCGCGCAGAACGATTCGATATCCTCGACGCCGGTCCGCAGTGCCAGATTGCGCAGCGCGGTTTCCTTGGTGAACCCGGAACGCATCTCGAGCAGCAGCAAGTCGAGCTCGCTCGCGACCACTTCGCTGCGAAAGCGCAGTTCCTCGCTCACTCTCATCAGCGCCGCATCGAGCCCGAGCCCTGCTTCGACGCACACGGTCAGCAGGTCGAGCGCATCCGGAAAGTCCTCGAAGATTACCCGCTGACGCGTCGCGATCCGCCGCTTGAGGATCACGTTCGGCACGTAGTAGCCGATCCCTGCGAGCGCGACGAGGATGAACGACAGCAGCATGCGTTGACCCGCGAGCCGGGTCGTGGCGAGTGCCAGCAGCGCCGCGCCCGGCAGCGCCAGCGCGAGTACCGTCTTCGCCGCGAAGTAAAGCGCGCCTGCGTTCGGATCGCGCCAGCCGGCGTTCATCAGCCGGATCCGCAGCGGTGAATTCTCCCAGCCCTCCTGCGGCACCGACAGCCGGGAAATCGGTTGCGACAGCTCGACGAGCTTCGCGACCCAGCGCGATGCCTGCCCGCCGCCGTCGCCCGCGCCGGCGCCGATGCCGACACTTGCTCCGCTCGCCTGCTGGATCCGGCGCTCCATGTTGCGCGGCGCAAACAGCAGCATCGCGACCAGCACGCCGCCGGCGACGAAGATGAATAATCCGGCCAGCATCACGGTATGTACTACGCTCAGGTTTTGCATGACTGCCTCGAATCGGTTCGTGAAGCCTGAGACACGCGTCAGACGCGAATCCGGATGATGCGGCGAATCCACAGCATGCCGAATGCCATCGACCCCAGCATCACGCCAACCATCTTGATGCCGGCCGGATCCTGCCAGAGCACCGACAGAAACTCCCGGTTCAACACCGCCATCATGCCCGCCGTGCCGAACGGCAGCAGCCCGAGGATCCAGGCCGACAGCCGCCCTTCCGCCGACAGCACGCGGACCTTGTCGAACAGCTTGAAGCGCTCGCGAACCAGCGATGCGATGCTGTCGAGCAGCTCGGCCAGGTTGCCGCCGGTCTCGCGCTGGATCAGCACCGCGATCACGAAGTAGCGCAGGTCATGGGCCGGCACGCGCGTCGCGAGGTTCACCAGCGCATCGTGCAGCGATACGCCGTAATTGATCTCGTCGAACGTTATCCGGAATTCACCGCCCATCGGATCCGGAAACTCCTCGCCGACCATCCCGAGCGCGCTCGTAAAGGAGTGGCCGGAGCGCAGCGCGCGCGCGATCATGTCGCAGACATCCGGCAGCTGACGCTCGAGCTTGAGCATCCGCCGGTTGCGATGCCGCATCACGTACAAGGCCGGAAAGCACGCGGTCAGCAGCGCAATCGGCACCACGGCGATCAACGGCAACGGGGTGAACAACAGGACGAGCATCGCCGTCACCGGCAATACCGCGCTGTACACGACGAGCTTCGCCACCGTCCAGTCGAGCCCCGATTGCTGCAGCAGCAGATCCAGCGACTGCACACGCGGCATGCGCAGCAGCAGCCGGTCGAACGGCTTCGACTCGTCGAGCATCCGCTTCTTGAGAATCGACAGTCGCTCCTGCTGCACGCTGCCGCCGGCCGACATCGCGCGCAGGCGCGACTCGATCCGGCGTGCCGCGGCACCGTGGCGTGAGTTCCACCATTGATAGACACCTTCGATCGCGAGCACGACCGCGACGAAGGTGAGAATCACAAAACCGTAGAATATCGAGTCCATGAGACCTCCCCGGAATCAGACGAACGCGCGTCGTCACTTCGTCTCGTAACGCTGCGCCGGGTCGTAGAGTGAATCCGGCAGGTTGATGCCGAACGCCTGCAGCCGCTCGGCGAACTTCGGCCGCACGCCGGTCGCGCAGAAGTGTCCGCGCACCGTTCCGTCGCGATCCATGCCGGTGCGCTTGAACGTGAAGATCTCCTGCATGTTGATGATGTCGCCTTCCATCCCGGTCAGCTCCTGGATGCTGACGATCTTGCGCTTGCCGTCGGTGAGCCGCGTCGCCTGGACCACCACCGAGATCGCCGACGCGATCTGCTGACGCATCGTCTTCGGCGGCAGCGTCAGGCCGCCGACGCTGATCATGTTCTCGAGCCGCGTGAGCGCGTCGCGCGGCGTGTTGGCGTGAATCGTCGCGAGCGAGCCTTCGTGGCCGGTGTTCATCGCGTTGAGCATGTCGAGCGCTTCCGCGCCGCGCACTTCGCCGAGAATGATCCGGTCCGGCCGCATCCGCAGCGCGTTGCGCACGAGCGTGCGCTGCGTGATCTCGCCCTTGCCCTCGATGTTCGGCGGCCGCGTTTCGAGTCGCAGCACGTGGGGCTGCTGCAGTTGCAGCTCGGCCGCATCCTCGATCGTCACGATCCGCTCCGATCGCGGGATGAAGCCCGACAGGATGTTGAGCAGCGTCGTCTTGCCGCTGCCCGTCCCCCCCGACACGAGCACGTTCACTTTCGCCCTGGCCAGCGCATCGAGCAGTTCCGCCATCGGCGGCGTGAGGCTCTGGTAACTCACGAGGTCGTCCATCTTCAGCGGGTTGACCGCGAAACGCCGGATCGACATCAGCGGCCCGTCGATCGCCGACGGCGGAATGATCGCGTTCACGCGCGAGCCGTCCGGCAAACGCGCATCGACCATCGGGGTCGATTCGTCGATGCGACGCCCGACCCGCGACACGATCTTCTCGATCACCTTCATCAGGTGCGCGTCGTCGTAGAACGTCACGTCGGTCAGCTCGAGCTGGCCGGCGCGCTCGACGTACACCTGGCGGTACGTGTTCACGAGGATGTCGGAGATGCCTGGGTCGCGCAGCAGCGCCTCCAGCGGGCCGAAACCGAACATCTCGTCGTACACGTCGATCGCAAGCTGGCGCCGCTCGATGTCGTTCGCGGGCATGCGCTCCTCGTCGAGGATGCGCGAGATCAGCGCCGAGATTTCCTGACGGACCTGTTCCTGCGGCAGGCGTGACAGACGCTCCAGCTCGACCCGTTCAAGAACCGCCAGGTGAATTTCACGGCGCAGCTTCTGGTACGCGTCGCGTACCGACGAATGCGTCGCACCTGCCGGTTCGGTGCCCGCCGCCTGCGGCTGCGTCCGATACAAGGACATCTGTTCGCGCAATGACATGATGGTTTCCCCGAAAGATTCACATGGACTTGAGCTTCGGCGTGGCCTTGCGGCCGAACAGCCGTGACATCAACGGTTCGCTGCTGGACGTGTCGTGCCGGGTGCGCACGTCCCCTTCGACGATCTGCTTCGCACAGGCCTGCAACGCACGCGTCACCGCGGCGCTGCGTGCGACGCGCGAGACCGGATGCCCCTGGTCGAGCGCCTCGCGCACGGTGTCGGCATCGTCGGGTATCGTGCTGCTCGCGTGCAGACCCAGCACTTCCTCGAGCGCGGTGCGGGACCGTTCGCTCGCGCGCGTCATCCGGTTCACCACCAGCCGCATCTGGTCGGTCGGGTAGCCGAGCGACACGAGAATCTCCAGCAGCCGGCGGCCCGCGCGCACGTGCGGCATCGCCGGCTGCAGCACGAGCTGGATCTGGTCGCTGCGATCCAGTGCGATCATCGACAGCGGATTGATGCTCACGCCGATGTCGAAGATCACGAAGTCGTAGCGCGGCGCCGCGACGCCGAGAATCCATTCGAGCGCATCCTCGCGTATCTCCGCGGCCTTGACCGGGTCGCCGGCACCAGCGAGCACGTGGAAGTTCTGCGTCACGTGCGCGACGCTCGCGTCGAGAAACGCGCCGTCGAGCCGCTCGATCTGCGCGCACAGCTGCGGCAGCGTCGACGGCGGCGTCTCGTCGCTGACGAGGAACGCGGCATCCGCGAACTGCTGGTTCAGATCGACCAGCAGCACGCGGCGCTTGTGGATTTCGGCGATCTCGTACGCGACGTTGCTCGCGGCGAAGCTCGTGCCCGCGCCACCCTTGCACGACATGAACGACACGAAGCGCGTATCGTCGCCGTCGCGCCGCGTGCTTTGCGCGGCGGCACGCTCGAGCGCACGGGCCAGCGCCGCGGGATCGAGCGGCCACTGCAGCACGTCGCGCGCGCCGGCGCGCATCGCGTCCAGCAGCACGTTCGGCGCCGCATCGGCCGTCACCAGGATGCAGGTCAGGCCCGGGTGCAGCCGGCAGATCCGTTCGAGCGCCGACAGCTCAGCCGCCTCGGTCGTCGCGCCGTCCATCAGCAGGATGTCGAATGAATCGAGCCCGTCCGTTCGATGCTCGATCTGGGACGGCCGACCGTGCGCGCGTGTCACGCGATAGTGTCCGCTGTCGGTGACCAGGCGCGCGGTCTGCGTGAGCCGGGCGGTATCGTCGGCAGCTACGAGGATATTGATCATGACTGTGCCTCGTCGGTTTCGATTATTGACAGGCGCTACCGCCCGTCGAGGAGTTCAGGCTTTCCCGCGACATCGTCGTGGTGAACGGCGGCATCGTGATCGCGACGTTCGCGATCGGAATCATCGTCCTGACCGTGACGTTGGTGATGCTGACGGTCACGAACGAGCAGGAGCTCACGTCGCAACCTGACGGCGTGTAGCTCACCGACACGTTCGCGTTCGACAACATCGGCATCAGCGACTTCACGCGCTTCACGACGCCGGCGGCGTTCACGTCGCAGACGATCGCCGTGCGTGCGCCGAGCCGGATGGCCTCGGTCGCGGTGTTCCAGTAAAACAGCACGCGCCCGAATTCGAAGATACCGATCAGCAGCATGATCAGGATCGATGCGATCAGCGCGAACTCGACGATCGTCGCGCCGCGTTGGCCGCGACGGCGCGACAGCGGGAAGGGGCGCGCGTTCATGACACTTGCCTCATCACGGTGACGATGTTGCCGAAGGTGATCGACGACAGCCCCGGGTAGGCCGGAATCGGCTGGTACTGGTAGCCCTTCACCTTCACCTCGACGACGTTGATGCTGCCGGTCGCCGTGCCGCTCGCCGCGTTGTTGGTCGAGTCGTACGTCGGCAGGTTCGCGAACTGCGGCGGGTCGGATGCGTCGGCGCAATCGGTCGAATGCGCGGCGTCGCACACGATCACCATCGATGTCGTGAGCCCCGGCACCAGCTCGGTGCCGGCAGACCCGCACGTCGTGTTGCCGTAGACGACCAGGCACTGCGCCGCCGCGAGCGGATACGCGCTGTCGGCCGGCAGATAGACCGACAGGTAGCGCGCCGCGTCGCGCGTCGCCTTGGTGAGCGTCTCGTACTGATAGATGGCGCGGCCGAACTCGGCCACACCGGTCGCGAGCACGATCATCGGCATCAGCACGAGCGCGAACTCGACCGCGGCGACACCGCGCATGCGCGACCGGCGAATCGGGGGCCTGTTCATGATCGTGTCTCCTCTATTGAACGAGCATCGGCACCTTGAGGCCGACTGAGCTGCCGCTGCCCGGCAAACCGTGCGTCGCGCAAGGCGTGCTGCCGGATGACGCCGAGCCGAGATATTCGAGATGCGCGACGACCCCGCCGGCGCCCGGGCTGAACGGCAGCGGATCGAGCATCAGCACGCAGTCCCACTGCGTGACGGTCAGCTGGTTGCTTGACCCCTTCAGCGTCGAGCAGTCGCCCTCGGGGGCAAGCGCGACGCGGCGGTCGCCGCCGAACGTCTGATAGTTGCTTGCCGTGGCGGTCCCTTTGGTCGCGATGCCGCTGCCGGCCGGCGGTGCACCGTCGCCCTGGTAGGACTTGAAGCTTGCGCGATCGAGCACGAACTGCGTGTACGCGTCGCCGACGATGCCGGCGGTTCCCGGCGGCCCGTAGTTGGGGCCGACGTATGCGTAGCCGGTGAAGTCCGGCTGGCCGCTCGAGCCGTTGGCGCCGTTCGTATAGATGCCGAAGCGGGTATTCCAGGCGCGCAGCGATGCGGACTTCAGGCCCGTCGAACCGAGGGTGGGCGGCGACGAGATGTTGCAGGTATTGCCGGACAGTTCACTGGCGATCGTCGTTTCGTTCGTCGATCCGTCGAGCGCGGCCCAGCCGAAGTTGCCCGGCCCGTACGTCGACGACGAGCCGGAAGGCGACGAAATCCAGTCACCCACCTTGTACGGCGCGGCGGCCGCCGCGCGGCACACGAACACCGGGATCGCACAGGTGGTCTGCCCGGCGCCGACGGTCGCGATCGCACTCGCCGAGACCTGCGCCGCGTTCGCCACCTGCACGCCGGGAATCGTGTTGAGCACCTCGATGAACCAGTGCGCGATGTTGGTCAGCTGCGCGGTGCACTTCACGTACTTGATGTTCGCGGGCGTGGCGACCGCCGTCTTCGTCAGGAACGGATTGGTCAGCGAATCGCTGAACGTGACGTTCGAATCCGTCTGCATCTGCACCGCGTTCTGCTGAAAGAACGCGAAATTCGAATGGCCGGCGGCGATGCCGTCCGCTTCCGCGACCTGCAGGCTGATGGCCGACGTGAGGTCGCGCGCAGCGGACAGCGCGCATGAGTCGGCGCTGTTCTGAAGTTCGCTGCGCGTGACGTACAGCTTGCCAAGGTCCAGCGCGAGACCGACGAACCCGATCATCACCGCCAGTGCGAGACCGACGATGATCGCGACGGCGCCTTGCTGGCGACGCATACCGCGACGCGTGAGTTTCGGATGACGAGCTGCGCTGGACATGGCGTTCTCCCTGAGCGTGCCTGTGTTATTGCCCCGACGACTTGCCGATCCCGATCACGAATGCATTGGCTTTCGGCTCGGGCTGCTTGAACGACTTGTCGTAGTTGTCGAGCGCGGACGCGGCGGCGCTGCCGTCGACCCCCTGCCGCGAGGCCGCGTGTTCGGCGGCATGCGGATCGATGATCTGGGCTTGCGTGACGGCGCGGACCGAGTCGCCGAAGCGGCTGTCCCACACCGGCGTGGATGACATGCAGCCGGCAAGCGCGAACGCGAGCGGGACGGCGAGCGCCGCACGGCGCACGAATACGAGGTAGGCGGATTTCATGAGCTTCCCCTTGGATGGCTTCAACGATCGTTGGACGCGGGTTCCGCATTCGCCCGCGCGATCTGCGCGTGGGCGGCGGCCGGCAGACTCTGCTTCGAACGCGGCGCCGGTTTTGCCGGCGTGTCGGAGCCGGCCGCCGCGAGACGCGCGGCAGCGGCTTCGATGCGCGCGATCCGCGCCGCGCTGGCCGCGTCGGCCTGCGGTTGCGGCCGCAACGGCACGGCAGGCACCGGTTCGACGTTCACCGCCCCCGCCGCGGCGGCCGCTGCAGCCGCCGGCTTCTCGGGCTGCGCCGGCACCGGTGCCGGTGCTTCGGCAGGTTGAGGCGCACGCGGTGCGGGCAGCGCGGCGGCCGGTGCAGCCGATTGCGGCGCGGGAGCCGGTGCCGGCGTCTGCGGTGCATTCATCGCGCCGCTCGCCGGTTGCGCGCCCGCCTTGCGGACACCCTTGCGGCCTTCCATGTTGCCGGTCGCATACACGTCTGCTTCGTTGGGCTTCGAGAAGCTGTCGGTCGGCAGCGGCAGGTCGGCGGTCTGCAGCGGCCTCACCAGGTGCGGCGTGATCACGAAGATCAGCTCGGTGCGGTCCTGCTGGAACGACGTGCTGCGGAACAGCGCGCCGAGCACCGGCACCTCGCCGACGCCGGGAATCGCCTTCAGCGCGCCGCTGGCGTTGTCCTTGATCAGTCCGCCGATCGCGAACGATTCGCCGTCGCCCATCTGGACCGTCGTCGACGCGCGCCGGGTCGTGATCAGCGGCAGGATCGAGGTGCCGCCGATGTTGGTCGCGCTCAGCGTGACGCCCGTCTGCGACAGTTCCGACACTTCCGGCGCGACCTTCAGGCTGATCCGGCCGTTGCCGAGCACCGTCGGCGTGAACTTCAGCGCGACGCCGAACTCCTCTTCCTGCAGCGTGATCGACGACGTGCCCGTCCCGCTGCTCTGCGGTACCGGGATGAAGATCTTGCCGCCGGCGAGGAACGTCGCCTCCTGGCCGCTGATCGTCACGAGGTTCGGCTCCGCGAGGATCTTGACGAGGTTGTCGGTGTTCTGCGCATCGGCCGCGATGCTGAACGGCTTGTTGTTCGCCTTGTTGAAGACCGCGGCGCTTGCGACACCTGCGAGCAGCTGGCTGACGAGCGCGCCGCTCCAGGAGCCGAAGCCACCCTGGATGTTGAATGCGCTGCCCATCTGGTTGATCAGCGTCTTCGACACTTCGGCGACCTTCACCTCGAGCATCACCTGCTGCGGCGACGTGACGGCCAGCATGTTCAGCACGCCGGCGCCCTTGCCGCTGCCGTCACCGGCGCTTTCGCTGTACGCGCGGGCGATCTGCACCGCCTGCTGCGCGGCTTGCGAGTTCGACACGTTGCCCGCCAGCACGATCGTGCCGGCGGCGGTCGAGACGTGAATGTCGCGCTCGTTCGGCATCAGCTGCATCAGCGACGCCTGCAGGCCGCCGGCGTCCGCGCCGACCGCCACGTCGATCACGCGGCATGCACCGCTGCGGCCCTGCACGATCATGTTGGTCGTGCCGACCGTCAGCCCGAGGATGTACAGCGTCTGCGGCGACACCATCGTCGCCTGCGCGACGGCCGGGTTGCCGATGGTCCGGTTGCGGACCGGCTCCGGCATCGGCACCAGCAGCGACTTGCCGAGCGGCACGCTGACGCTGGTCGACTCGCGCACCGCGCCCACGCAATTCGGTCCGCGCAGCGGGCCTGCCGACGCGGCCGGCGCGGCGGCAACCGCCGGCGCCATGCTGATCGTCATCTGCATCGGCCCCTTGGCGACGGCAGCCGGCGCGCTCGCGCCGCCCTTCATCAGCGCAGCCGATTCCGCGCCTTCCTGGGCCAGCGCGCTGTATACCGTCAGCCACCCCGTACACAGGATCGCGGCCATCATCGTGCCCCGTGCGATGCGTGTGCGCACCGGGCCGGTACCTGAATGTTGCGGATTGATCTTCATTTCGTCTGATCCCCCGAGTGACCGGCGAGCCGCCGGTTGTCGACTTCCAAGGCCGCCGTGCCCTGACGGCGGCCGATCTGGTTAATCTGTTTATCTGGATGTGTGTTCTATGGCTTCAGAAACATTCGACGCTGCCCCGTACCCCGGTCAGCACGCCGACACAATCGCGGCGTGCTGCCGGTGCCGCGTGCGATGCGACACGCACGCGCACGGTCTTCACCTGTACGGGCGCGGGCGCGTCGGGCACCGGGGCCTTGCCGAGCAGCGTCAGCTTGGTCGCGCCGTCGGTCGTCAGCGTCTTCTGGTCGACCTGGTTGCGCAGCACGAGCGACAGCGTGCCGACGCTGCGCGCGAGGTCGAGGCGTTCGGCCTGGTCGGGCGTGACTTCGAGCGTCACCGCATTGACCACCTTCGGTGCGGTGTCGTCGCGGCTGACCTGCTGCGCGACGGCCAGCACCAGGATGTGCTCGAGCACGATCTTGGAGATGCTCTGCCCGTCGGTCTTGCCCTGCTGTTCCTGCGTGTTGACGATCACGTCGACGTAGTTGCCCGGCAGCGCGAAGCCCGCGACGCCGACCACGTCGTTCACGCGCACGGTGATCGCGCGGCTGCCGTCGGCGATCACGGCGGAAAGCCCGCCCTTCGTGCCGACCGGCGCGAGCTTCGACTCGATCACCGGCTCGCCGCGCGCGAGGCTCGTGCGCACGACGCGCCCTTCGAGTTCCTTCGTGTCGGTGAACGCGCCGGTCGGCACGCTGCCCGACGGCCAGCTCACCATGCGGATCTGGTTCGGCCCGAGCGGCTCGCCCAGGTTCAGGTCCGTGGTCGCCACCGCGACCGACGTGACCGAGCTGCTGGATGTATTCATCAACCAGCGGGACGCGAACACGACCGCGGCAAGCCCCGCGACCATCGCGACAATCAGCATCATGAGCGCTCGACTGTTTTTCATGGCAATGCTCCTCAACGAATCGTGAAAGAAACGGCTCAACCGGTTATGACTGTGTGACCGCCGTGCTCGGCAGGCGGCAGATATACGCCGTCGCGCTCGGGCGCCGTGCCGAAATAGCTGGCCCATGCGTCGTGCAACGCGTCGTGCGTCACTTCGAGCGGATCGCCGCGATACCGCGCGCCGGCGGCAACCAGGCGCAGCAGATCCATCGGGAAGCATGCGAGATATGCCTTGCCGGTCGGCAGGTGCAGCCGGTGCAGCAGATAGTCGAAGGCGTCCTGCGTCGACACCAGTCCGAGCGACTCGCATGCGGCGTCGAACACCGCGCGGTAGTGGTCGATCGACAGCGCGCCGACGTGAAGCTTGGAACCGAGCCGGCGCAGGAATGCGTCGTCGGCGAACTGCTCCGGCGCCAGGTTGCTCGAGAACACCGGCCAGACGTCGAACGGCAGCACGAATCGATTGCCGGACTCGAGCGTCAGGAAGTCGACGCCGCGATCGAGCGGACGCAGCCAGCGGTTGAGCAGGTCACGCGGCTCGACACGCTGGCGGCCGAGATCGTCGATGATGTACATGCCCATGTTCGCCTTCATGTGCGGCGGCGCCTGGTAGAAGCCCGCCGCTTCGTCGCGGCGCAGGTCGAGCTCGTCGAGCGTCAATTCGCCGCCGGACATCACGACCGGCCGCTCGCACAGGCGCCAGCGGCGATCGACCGACTGGCCCTCCGTTTGCGACGGCGCGTCGACATGCACGAGCGGATCGTAGATCTGGATCACTTCCCCGGCCGCATAGATCGCATACGGCACCGGTACATGGCCGCCCATCAACGCGCCGAGCCGCTCGGCGAGGAAGGTCTTGCCGCTGCCGGCGGGGCCGTAGATCAGCAGCGGACGGCCGGAGTTCAGCGCGGCGGCCGCCGAGTCGAGTACCGACGTGTCCATCACGATGCCTTCGAACACGGCCCACACGTCGTTCTGGGCCACACGCAGCTTGCGCACCGAATGGGTGGACACGCAGTCGAGATACGCGTCGAGCGTCACCGGCGCCGGCCCGCTGTACGTGCTGCGCGCGCACTCTTCGAGCGCGGCCACGCGGCCCGCGTCGGTCAGGCGGAACGTCACGTCGAGATCGGTCTTGCCGCGATGGGTGAGTTCGACCAGATGCTCGCGTACCAGGAACGCGAAGACGTCGTCGAGCACCGCGAGCGGCAGGCAATGGCGTTCGATCAGGTCGCCGTAGGACGGGCGGCCGAGCACCAGCGTCGACTTCAGCACGAGCCCTGCGACGAACGCCTGGCTCAGTCCGGTTTCCTCGAGTGAGCGCGGCGCGGCGGGCAACTGCGTGCCGGGCCTCGCATGTGCCTCCCGCAACGGCGACGGTTGCGGCAGGTGTGCAACCTGCGCGTCGCGCTTCGGTTCGGTGGGGATCGTGTTCATGTGCGTTTCATCCTCGTTGCGGGTTCGTCGCGCTAGACGCACGAAACGAACAGCATGCCCAGCGTGCCGGCGGCAATCGCCACGCCATACGGCAACGCGCCGACCGACGCGACTTCCACGGGGTCGTCGGTTGCCCCTGCATACGCGCGGATCGAGCGATGCGCGATCAGCGCCCGGACGTTCGCCCACATCTGGCGCATCCGCCCGCGCACCAGCACCAGGCCGATCGCGCCGATCCCGCCGGCCAGAAAGGTGGCCAGCACGATGTAGAACGTCATCTGCGCGCCGACCCATGCGCCGATCGCCAGCATCAGCTTCACGTCGCCTGCAGCCATCCCGCGCAGCAGATAGAACGGCAGCAGCATGCCGAAGCCGGTCGCCGCGCCGCCGAGCCACGCGAGTGCGCCGGCCTGGACCCCGTGCAGCGCGCACTGGGCGATCAGCGCACCGGCCAGCCCGATCGCGACGAGCCGGTTCGGGATGCGTCGGCTCGTGATGTCCGTGCTGGCCGCGACGACGACAAGCACCGTCACGCACAACGGAACCGGGTAAGGCAGTGCGGCAGGCAACATGGCGAACCTCGATTGGCTGTAATAGTCGGAATCACTGACCCAGTGCGGTATTGACCGCCGAGGTCACGATCGACGCGATCATGTTGTACGCGTCTTCAACCGAACCTTTCAGTACGACCACGCTTCCCAGCACGATGGTGGCGAACACTGCCGCGATCAACGCGTACTCGATCGACGTCACCCCCTGCTCGTCGCCGATCCATCGCGATACCGCTACCGCACGTCCGCTGGTCCGCATGACAGCCTCCGATTCGGTTGATCAAGAGAGCGGAGGAGACTCGAGCAGTGCACCGGCCGAGTCATCCGCCGTTCGGTCAATTCGACATCTGTTGGTGAAGTGTCCGGCCCTGCTCGCGCGGGGGGATGGCGACGAACGGGCCGGACCCGCCGTTCGCCGCCCCGCCATTCAGATCGCCGCGTTGAGATCGTCTGCAATCGTGTTGAAGACGGTCTTGAGATCGTTGCCGACCAGCGTCAGTGCTGCAACGAGGCCGACTGCGATCAGTGCGGCAATCAGGCCGTATTCGATGGCCGTCACGCCTTGTTCGTCTTGAACGAAACCGCGGATTTTCTGGATGAACGTGGACATGGCTATTCTCCTTACGCACTACTATGAAAATCCCGTTGTCGGGGATCGACGCGGGGAGCGGGGTACTACCGGAACAACACAAGGATTCGGATGCTGTGCTCAGCGACGCACACGGCAGGGTACGAGCCGTGCCTGGCGAACGATGGTCGGTGAGCTGATGCGTGCGATATCCATGCGCGCTGCGATCTGGCGAATGACGCGATCGAGCAGAACGGCGAAACGACCGTTCCGGGCATGAATACGGATTGAGCGGATGACGCTAATGCGTCGATGCGACTGCGGGTCTTCTTCGCGGCATGCGAGCCGCGGCGTGCTCTGGTCTTTCATTTTTATTCCCCAATGCTGTCATGTGATTCTTTTTGCGCGGACGATGCCGTCGCCTATTCGCCCAGTCGACGTTTCCGGCGGTTTTCAAGGCCTGGGCGGCGTATTCCCCGACGCGCCCTGGATCCGTTGCTTTCCGCAGGTGATTGAATCCGGTCTTGTCAGCCTGTTGCTTCAACCGGTCGTTCATCACGTCGTCGACTGTCGTGCGGACCTTGACGCAAAGAGCAGGCCAGCCGGAGGGAAAACGAGGCGCATCAAGGGTTCCGGCGATTCACCCGTCGACCGGGTTTCGGCGCACTGCACAAAATGTTTCAGATTTGATATACGCATGCCGGCCGGCGCCGCGTGCCGGCAGCGCGCCGCCGCGCTGTGCAAGGGCGCCAAAAAATTTTCTCGGGATTTTCCCGAATCCGGATCACCCGTCGCCCAACGCGCATTCCGCATACCGCCGGACCGGTGAAAAACACGGAATGTTTCAAGCGAGAAACATCATTTGCGCCGGTACGGTTTTCTCAGACATGAAAACCCGCTTTTCAGCCATGTCGCCGTCGAATCGCGATTTCACGATTCAGCCCGCGGTTTGCGTCACACGATTTTTTCTCCAACAATGCATTCACCGGACAGCGCCATCGAGCGCGATTCGATCCGGATACACGACAACACAAAAAGGCTGCGGAAGATCAGGCAGCCTTCACTGCAAACGGGGCATCATGTACACAGCCAATCGTGGAGTGCGCTATCGCGCCAAACGCTGTGCTCAATGGTTGACGGCTGACCGGATCGTTCCGTACAGCTGCGTCATGCTGCTGCTGTGCGTGACCTTTCTGATCGTCTGGGGCGTCGTAACGGACGCCTTCACGTCGCAGTCGACTGCCCGACCGGGTGTCGACTTCTCCGTCTTCTGGACCGCGTCGCAACTCGTGCTGCAAGGCCACGCCGCAGCGATCTACGATCCGGTCTTCTTCTCTCATGCCGAGGTCGCGCGGTTCGGTGCCTATATCGGTCACCAATCGCTGCCCTGGCTCTATCCGCCGACGATGCTGCTGTTCATCGCGCCGGTTGCCCTCGTGCCTTTCCTGCCCGCGTATTTCCTCTTTTTTGCGGGCAGTCTTTTATGCTATGCGTATGCCGCCCTGAGACTGTCGGGCCTGCGTGCGCACCTGCCCGTTCCGCGCGCCGCGGCGCTCGTGGTGCTCGCCTATTCGGGCGTGTTCGCGTCCATCCTGTACGGGCAGAACAGCATCCTGACCGCCGGCATCGCCGCGCTCGCGCTGCATTTCCTCGGCCGACGCCCGATCGTCGCCGGCATGCTGATCGGGTTGCTCGCCATCAAGCCGCAGATGGCGATGGTGTTTCCGTTCGTGCTGATCGCGACGCGCTCGTGGCGAGCCTTCATGTCGGCGGCGATCACGACCGTGCTGTTCACCGTGGCCGGCATTGCACTGACCGGCACGGGCTCCCTGAGCGGCCTGGCCCATGCGATGTCGATCGTACGCGGCATGCACTTCACCCTTCCCGCCTACTGGTTCGTTTCGCCGACGACGTTCTCGGCGCTCCGCCTCGCGGGTGCATCGATTCCGGTCTCGCTCGCCGCGCAAGCCGCCGTGGGATTGCTCGCCATCACCGCCGCCGTTCAGGTCTGGCGTCGCACGGACGACATGCGGCTGCGCGGCGCGGCGCTGGTGGTCGCCACGCTGTTGTCGACGCCCTATCTGTGGCATTACGAACTGGCCTGGCTCGGCATCGCGGTCTTCTGCCTGATCGCCCACGGGCTCGATGAAGGCTGGTTGCCGGGAGATCAGATCGTGATCGTGCTCGCGTGGCTGTTGCCGGTATTCGAGGTGTTCAACCGGATCACGCGGCTGCCGCAGATCGGCCCGGTCGTGCTGCTCGCCGTCCTGTTCGTCGTCGTGCGTCGCTCGACCCTCGCGTCGCGGAATGCGCAATGAAAACGCCACTCTCCCTTCTGCACGTCGATTCGGCCCTCGACGCCCATCCGGAACTGCCGATCGCCGGCCCGCGCCGTTTCCCGCATTGGCTCAATCGCAATCGGGTGCGCCTCTATGCGGCGGCGGTACTGTTCACCGAGTTGCTGTTCATCTGCATCTATCTCGCACGCGTGCATGGGTCGCATACCGCCGTTCCCGAACCGCTCGCGCAGGATTTCGCACCGATCTGGAGCGCCGCGCGGCTCGCGGCGCTCGGGCGCGCGGTGGACGCATGGCAGTTCTCCTCGCTCTTCGCGATCGAGAAACTCGCGATCCCGACGCTGAACGCCGCGGACGGATCGCTGCCGTGGCTCTATCCGCCGACCATGCTGCTGTTGGTGCTGCCGCTCGGCTGGATGCCGTACCTGCTCGCGCTGGTGCTGTGGCTCGGCGGGACCTACATGCTGTTCGCGGTGACGATCCGCGCCACCGTGCAGCGCGATGCCGCGCTGCTCTGCGCGCTCGCGTTCCCCGGCGCGTTCCTCACGGTGATCGTCGGGCAGACGAGCCTGCTGACCGCGACGCTCGCCGGCCTCGGGCTGCTGACGCTGAATCGCCGCCCCGTCATCGCCGGCATCTGCTTCGGTCTGCTGACGATGAAGCCGCAGATGGCGGTCCTGTTTCCGCTCGCGCTGCTTTGCGCCGGACAATGGCGCGCACTGGCCGCATGGGCCGCGACGATCGCCGCCGGCGTCGTACTGACGACACTCGCGTTCGGGATCGGGTCGTGGATCGCGTTCGCGCACGGCATCAACGACGCGTATCAGACGGTCAACGCGGGCCACGTCAAGCTCGCGCGCATGCCGACCGTGTTCGCGCTCGCCACCCTCGCCGGCTGGCCCGCCTACATCGCGCGCGGCCTGCAGCTGCTGTCGGCCGCGGCCGCCGCGATCGCCGTCGTGTACGCGTGGCGCGGCGCGTGTTCGTACGCGCTGCGCGCCGCCACGCTCGCCTGCGCATGCCTGATCGTCAGCCCGTACCTGTACGACTACGACCTGACCTGGTACGGGCTCGTGATCGCGTGGTATGCGCGCTATGCGTGGACGCACGGCTGGCGCCGCTTCGATCGCGAATGGCTGATGCTGATGTGGGCGACGCCGCTCGCCGGTCTCGCGATCGTCACGCATCTGCCGTTCCAGTTCATGCCGCTCGTCACGCTGGCATCGCTGGCGCTGCTCGTCAGCCGGATTGCACAAGAAAGGCACGACGTGCCGTCGATGCCCGACGCACGCGACAACTCGACCGAGACCGGCTTCCCGCATCCGGTCCGCTCACACCACCGCCCGGCGCACGGACTGCGCCGCACCGGCCGCCCGACATTCGGTGCCGGCCGCTGACACGCACGTCATTACAGGGGAACCCATCATGCGCGAACCACTCTACACACCGCTCGTCTCGCTGGTCGTACCGTTCTACAACGAAGGCGAGGCCGTCGAACGCTTCTTCGACGTCGTGATTCCGCTGATGGCCGAACTCGATTCGATCCGCTTCGAAATCGTCTGCGTAAACGACGGCAGCCGCGACGACACCCTCGAACGCCTGATCCGGGTCAGCATGACCGACCGTCGCGTGCGCGTCATCGATCTCACCCGCAACTTCGGCAAGGAAGCGGCGCTGACGGCCGGCCTCGACGAAGCGGCCGGCGACGCGGTGATTCCGCTCGACGCCGACCTGCAGGATCCGCCGAGCCTGATTCCCGTGATGCTCGAACACTGGCGCGACGGCGCGGAAGTCGTCGCCGCGAAGCGCAGCAGCCGCGCATGCGATTCGTTCGCGAAGCGCACCGCCGCCGCGATCTACTACCGCGTGCACAACATGCTGTCGGACGTGAAGCTGCCCGAGAACGTCGGCGACTTCCGGCTGATGGACCGCAAGGTCGTGAACGCGCTGCGCAACCTGCCCGAGCGCCATCGCTTCATGAAGGGGCTGTTCGCGTGGGTCGGCTACCAGACCGTGATCATCGAATATCAGCGTGAAGCGCGCAGCGCCGGGCACTCGAAATTCTCCGGCTGGAAGCTGTGGAACTTCGCGCTCGAGGGAATCACGAGCTTCAGCACCGTGCCGCTGCGCAGCTGGACCTACATCGGCCTCAGCATCGCCGCACTCGCATTCCTGTACGGCGCGTTCATCGTGGGCCGCACGCTGCTGTTCGGCAATCCGGTGCTCGGCTATGCGTCGCTGCTGTCGGTGACGCTGTTCATCGGCGGGATCGAGCTCGTCGGCATCGGCGTGGTCGGCGAGTACATCGGACGCATCTACGACGAGTCGAAGCAACGCCCGGTCTATCTGATTCGCCGCCGCTACCAGACGCACGCCAAGGTGATCGAACTGCCGGTCGCGCGCGATACGCGGCGCCCGAACGCACGCCGCCGCGCGCAGCCGGCCCGCGTGCGGGTGGGCGAGCGCTGAGCAGCGGAGGCAACGATGTTCGACCTGCTTTATGCCGAGCGCGTGCGGCTGGCGCGCTTCGGCCTGTCCGGACTCGGCTCGACCGCGCTCCACTTGCTGGTCGCATCCGCGATGTATGCGCTGTTCGACGCGACTCAGGTGACCGCCAACGCCGTCGCGTTCGTCTGCGCGACGGCGTTCTCGTATCTCGCGAATACGCTGTGGAGCTTCTCGTCGACCGTGCATTCGCGCAGCTTGCTGCGCTATCTGACCGTCGCGCTGGCCGGCTTCGCCGAAACGATGCTGCTCGCGCGCACCGCCGAGCTGTTCGATGTACCGCGCGGCTGGGCAATCGTCGCGATCGCGCTGCTGATCCCGCCGACGATGTTCGTGACGCACCGGTTGTGGACGTATCGATAACCGCAGGCAGTGGGGTCGAAGCATTCACCGATTGGTCACGGAACCATCGCACCCGAGGCGAGCGACGCCTGCTAGCATGATGCGTGGCCAGCCCGAATCGGGGCGCTGCCGGATGGATGTCGCGGGGCGTCGTGTTCCGTCGATCGTCGCTCGCCGTATCGGCCGTGCCGGAGCACCTCGACGCGGATGCGTCCCGCGGCACGCATTGTGCGCTGCCCCCGCATTCGCCCTCCATCCGGCGGCCGGCTTCGCCGCATGCTGTCGCACGCCCCGCCGGCACGAGATCCGTCCATGCCCAGGAAAAAATCCAGCCTCTGGCTACGCCCGTTCGATCTGTTTTCCGCCGCGACGAGCACGCGCCCCAAAAGGAAGACGACCAAACCGGCGGCAACGGCCAAGCGCACCGCCAACATACGGCCCCCGCGTCGCCCGGGGTCGACGACCGCCGCGCGGACATCGCCGCACCAGGCACCCGGCACGTGGCTGCGCTCGTTTCATTCCGCACGCCCGGCCGCCGGCCGCCTCGTCAACCATCTCGCCTACGCGCTGTACCTGCCCGCCGCCTCGGCGCCGAGCGACGGCATGCCCGTCGTCGTGATGCTGCACGGCTGCAAGCAGACGGCCGAGTCGTTCGCCGCCGGCACGCGCATCTGCCGCATCGCCGAGCGCGCCGGGTTTGCCGTGCTGTTTCCCGAACAGGCGAAGACCGCCCATTCGCATCGCTGCTGGAACTGGCATGGCGATGCGTCGCAGTCGGAGGCCCCGGCGATCGCGTCGCTGATCGATGCGATCGTGCAGGCGCGCGGGTTTGACCGCGACCGAATCTACCTGGCCGGCATGTCGGCCGGCGCAGGGCTCGCGGCACGGCTGGCGATCGAATCTCCCGACCTGTTCGCGGCCGTCGGCCTGCACTCCGGTCCGGCCATCGCGCCACCGTTGTCGACGATGGCCGCGATGAGCCTGATGCGCCGCGGCCTGCATGACGATCCGATAGGCGTCGTCGACGCCTGCGTCGACGTACGCGCTTATCCGGGCATGCCCGCGCTCGTCGTGCATGGCGGACTCGATACGGTCGTCGCCGAGCAAAACGCGCGGCAGCTCGGCGTCGCGTTCGCGCGGATCAATCGGCTCGTCGACGAGCACGGTGAACTGCGTGTCGGCGAGCAACATACGTACGCGCACGACGACGCGGATTACACCGACTATCTGCGCGGCGGCCGGCTGATCGTCCGCGTCTGCATCGTGCGCCGTCTGGCGCACGCGTGGAGCGGCGGCGACCCGCGCGAAGCGTTCCACTCCGCGACGGGGCCGGACGCGACCGCGATGTTCTGGAATTTCTTTCGCAGGCGGCGGCGCAAGCGGGCGCGGTGACGACGCGTCACCTGTCGCTCACGCCCGTTGCTCGACGGCTGCCGCCGCATCCGCGCGGACATCCGCGCGCCGGATCGGCAGTCGAACGCAGAACGTTGTGCCGCGCCCCGGCTCGCTCGTCACGTCGATCGTTCCGCGATGGCGCTCGACGATGCCGTGCGACACCGACAATCCCAGCCCCGTACCCTGCCCGACCGGCTTCGTCGTGAAGAACGGATCGAAGATCCGCCGAACGACGTCGGGCGTCATGCCGGTTCCGGTATCGCTGATCGCGATCGACACCTGCTCGCCGTCGCTCGACGTGCGGATCGTGATCACGCCGCGCGTCGGAATCGCATGTGCGGCGTTGACGAGCAGGTTCATGAATACCTGGTTCAACTGCGACGGAAGGCATTCGACATGCGGCACGTCGCCGTACTCGCGGACGATGTCGGCCTTGTACTTGAGTTCGTTGTGGACGACGTTGAGCGTGCTCTCGAGGCCCGCGTGAATATCCACCACGCTCCACTCGCCGCTGCCCGGCCGCGAGAAATCGCGCAGGTCCTGCACGATGCGCCGCACCCGCACCGCACCGTCGATCGATTCATCGATCAGCGTCACGATCTCGTCGCGCACGTAGTCCAGATCGGCCGCGACGCGCATCGACGTCAGCGTCTCGCGCGTCGCCGGTTCCAACTGCATCAGCGCGGCGTCATGCGCGGCAACGACGTCGAGCAGGCTTCGCACCCACGTCCTCAGCGTATTGAGGTTCGCGCTGATGAAGCCGATCGGATTGTTGATCTCGTGCGCGACGCCGGCCGCGAGCTGGCCGATCGACGCGAGTTTTTCCGATTGCAGCAACTGCACGTGGGTTTCCTCGAGCGCCCGCAGCAGGCGCCGCTGTTCGTCCTTCTCCTGTTCGAGCCGACTCTGCGCCGCCCGGCGTTCGTCGATCTCGGTCGCCATGTTCTCGCGCGTGCGCTGCAGCATCGCCGTCGTCTGCTCGTAACGCTGCAACGCCGCTTCGAGTTCCGCGGTCCGCAATCGCACCAGCCGTTCGAGCGTGTCCGTCATGCCGCGCAGAAAGGTCGTGCGCGCATCGAAGCGGCAGACGAGCAGCGTGACGATCAGCGTCGCCATCGTGAACAGCGCGATGGTCGTCGCGAGCCACGGCGCGTCGATGCCGTTCGCGGCGCCGCAGCGTGCGTCCGGCGCGAAATGCGCGGCCGCCATCGCCGTGTAGTGCATGCCCGTGATCGCGATGCCCATGATCAGCGCGGCGCCGATGCGTTGCGCGGTCGCATGGCGAGCCTGTTGCGCACGCAACGTCTGCGCCATCCAAAGCGCGACGGTCGACGCGATCACCGCGACGCCGATCGACGCCGCGAACAGCGCGGGATCGTAGCGAATGCCCGGCGCCATGTGCATCGCGGCCATGCCCGTGTAATGCATTCCGACGATCCCGGCGCCCATCAGCATGCCGCCCGCCAGCAAGCGCCGCCGGCCCAACCGCGCGCGCGTGACGACATTCAGAGCGAAATACGACACGAGCACCGCGATCGCCAGCGACGCGCCGGTATCCGGCAGCGCATAGCCGAGCGGAATCGGCAGCGACAGCGCCAGCATGCCGACGAAATGCATCGACCAGATTCCGGTGCCCATCGCGGCCGCGCCGCCGGCCAGCCACGCGCGCTTGAGCGTCGGGTTGTCGAGCAGCGAAATGAATGCGGCCAGATCGAGCGCCGTATAGGAGGCCAGCGTCGCGATGACGAGCGACAGCAGGACAAGCAGCAGGTCGTAGGTGCCATGCATGATCGAGCGCCCCGGTCGAAATGAACGCGTTGCCGCGACGCACGGCCGATCGCGCGCCACGGCCGAGCCGTCCCGCGCAACGTCAGGCAGGCGGCGTGCCGGCCGGTGCCTGCGTCGACGCGGCGGCGCCGGTCAGCACGAGAATGTCGAACGTCGTGCCTTCGCGTGCCTCGAAACGGCGCACGAGCTCGATCTGATGCGCCGACATCACGCTGCCCTTCGTCATCAACAGCACCCCGCGATGCGTGCGCAGATCGTCGGCGAGCTGCATTCCCTCGCGCAGCTGCTCGGAGCGGATCTCCGCGACGGACGCCGCGATGCGCAGGCTCGCCGGATCCCGCATCAGGTCGATGAAGCGCGCGACGAGCAGCGGGTCGTAACGCACGCCGGCCTGCGAGTGCAGTACGTCGATCGCCTGCTCGACCGAATGCGGCGAACCGATCTCGCCGTTGCGCAACCCTTCGAAATCGCGCGCGATCGCGACGATCCGCGAGCCGAGCGGAATCGCGTCGCCCGCGAGCCCGTCCGGCGTGCCGCGTCCATTGAATCGCTCGTACTGGTGCAGCACGATCGACGCGACCTTGTGCAGTTGCGCGACCGGCGTGAGCACCATCTGCGCGCGCAGCGGGTGTTGCTGGAACAGGCTGTGTTCGTCCGTGGTCATCTTCACGAGCGGCTTGTGCAACAGCTCGTCGGGCAGCGACAGCTTGCCGATGCCGTGCAGCAATCCCGCGAAATACACGTCCTGCGCGTGCAGGCTGCTCATCCCCGCCGACAGCGCGAGACGGCGCGCGATCTCGCCGACGCGCATCGCATGCCCGCTCGCCGACCCGCAGCGCATCTCGATCATGCTCGCGCAGACCTGCACCATCGCGGTGAAACTGCTTTTCAGGTCATGCTGCGCCGCTTCGAGAAACATCACGGTTTGCCCGAGTTCCTCGGTGCGCGCGCGAACCTGCGTTTCGAGTTCCGTATTGAAGCGGCGCAGCGTTTCGTTCTGCGCTTCGGTCAGCGCGGCCAGCCGCGCGGCCTCGCCCCGCAGGCGCCGCTGTTCGAGCGCCTGCTCGATGGTCATCAGCAGGTCGTGATCGTCCCACGGCTTGTTCAGGTAGCGATACACGCCGCCTTCGTTGACGGCCTCCACGATCGACGCGATGTCGGAATAGCCGGTCAGCAGGATGCGCATCGTGTCCGGGTACAGCGACCGTGCGCGGGCGAGAAACGCCGCGCCGCTCAGGTTCGGCATGCGCATGTCCGACACGATCAGGTCGACTTCGGTCGCAGCCAGAATGTCGAGCGCGGCTTCCCCGCTTTCGGCGGTCAGGATGTCGTAGCGCGCGGGCCGCAACACCCGCTTGAGCGCGGACAGCACGCTCGGTTCATCGTCGACCAGCAGGATCGACGGAGCAGTGACGGGGTTGTCGGATACGGCTTCGGCGATCGTTTCGGGTGGTGCATCATTCGTTCCGTTTATCGCGGATGTGGTCATGGCTGTCCTCGGATTGTTTATCTTCACCACCTCTGTAACATCGGCGCGTGGCGCGTATTCCATATTGGGGAAAACGCTGATTCGTATGAGCCGTTCGGCGGCATCCCTCGCGCGATCGGCCGCGCGCGAGCCGGTCATCCGGAACGCGTGACGCCGACTTCCGGTATCGTTGCGGGACGCGTCGATCATGGCGCGCCCCGTCGCATCATTCACCCCGCATGGAGCATTCATGATTCTGGAAATGGCATCGCTCGAAATCGATCCGTCGCACGCCGAGCAATTCGAAGCGGCGGTCCGCCAGGCACTTCCGCTGTTTGCCCGCGCGCGCGGCTGCGGCGGCGCCGAACTGCACCGCGTGATCGAGCGCAGCGGCGGCTATCTGCTCGTCGTCAAATGGGAGACCGTCGACGATCACATGGTCCATTTCCGGCAATCGGACGACTTCCAGGCGTGGCGGCAACTGGCCGGGCCGTTCTTCAAGAGCCCGCCGCAAGTCGTGCATACGGAAGTCGCAGTGAAGTAATCGCGGCGAAGCCACCGCCGCGACGCGCCACCCGATCCGTCGCGGATGACGCCGCCTCGGCGCCCAGGCCGTTCACCGTTCCGGCCCATCCGATTCCTTACGAGCCTTTCATGACCGTCGATCCCTCCGTCCGCTCCGCATTCATCCCGACCGGCAAGCTGCGCGCGTCGATCAATCTCGGCAATCCGATCCTCGCGAACCGCGACCCGGCCACGGGCGAGCCGTTCGGCGTATCGGTCGACCTGGCGCGCGCGTTTGCCGAGCGGTTGTCGGCCGAGCTCGAACTCGTCGTGTTCGACACCGCCGGCAAGTCGGTGCAGGCGCTGACCGAAGAACGCGCCGATTTCGGCTTCTTCGCGGTCGATCCGCTGCGCGGCGAAACGGTCGCGTTCACCGAGCCGTACGTGCTGATCGAAGGCTTCTATCTGGTGCGCGACGATTCGCCGATCCGCGGCAATGCCGACGTCGACCAGCCGCACAACCGCGTGACCGTCGGCAAGGGCAGCGCGTACGACCTGTTCCTCACGCGCGAGTTGAAAGCCGCGCAGATCGTGCGCGCGCCGTCGTCGCAGGCCGTCGTGTCGACCTTCGTCGAGCAGCAGCTCGAAGTCGCGGCGGGCGTGAAGCAGCAACTCGAGGCCGACGCGGCGAAAACGACGGGCCTGCGGCTGCTCGACGAGCGCTTCATGGTGATCCGCCAGGCGATGGGCGTGCCGAAGAGCCGCGGCGAAGCGGCCGCCGCGTTGCTCGGCGCGTTCGTCGAGGAGATGAAGGCGTCGGGCTTCGTCGCGGATTCGCTGCGGCGGCATGGCATCGTCGGTGCGTCCGTTGCACCGCGCGCCTGATCGACGCATACGTCAAGTCATCCTCACGATGTCGTCGCGCCAGATCGGCGCTGCCCGTCGACGCCCCAGCGCCACCTCGTACCCGACACGTCGCTCGCGCGGCTGAACGTCGTCATCGACGCGCTTCGGCACGGCACGGGATGTCGCCATCGGCTGCCGGCGTGCACGTTCATCACGCTGCGCGATGTCCCGCCGCCGTTGCGCCGGCCGGCGATCGAGGCGCGGCCGTCGCGGGGTGCGCGGGCGACGGGGACGCTGCGGCGCCCGGCCTGGCCGGCGGCTGCGGCGCGGGCGCGGAAGCAGACGCCGAATTCGGCGACGAAGCCGAAGAGGAGGAAGAGCCCGAAGGGGCCGACGAGCCCGGCTGGCTCGCATGCGCGCCCCCTGCGGAACCCGACGCCGCGGGGCCGACGGGCGGCGGCGCGCGCAGTCCGCTGTCCAGCGAAGTCCGGCGAGCGGCCATGTCGGCCTGTTCGGCGCTGCGCTGCGCGGTGCGATCGGCGGACAGGCGGGCAGCTTCGGCATCCGGATTGATCGTGTTGACACGGATGCGTTCGATGTCGCCCACGCCCGCCAGCCGGTTCAACGGCACGTAGTCGGTGCGAAACACCAGTTCGACGCCGCTGCTCAGGTTGACGTCGGCGTGCGAACTCTCGGTCGTCTGGGTTCGGTCGGTCGACACGTAGCCGATCGTGCTCTGCACGTTGGCCTCCGCGCCCCAAGGCCCGAAGCGTGCGCCCCCGCTCACCCCCACCGTGTTGCGCGTGTCGAATTGCGAGCCGCGGTCGTTGGCGGCGGCGCTGCTCGCGTCGATATGAAAATTCATCGCGGCGTTGAGGCGCCCGCTCTCGATGACGATGCGCTGCAGACCCATCTGCACCATCGTCGCGAGCAACTGCTGGCGGTTGCGGGCCAGCACCTGCTGGGCCAGCGGCACCAGACGCTCGGGATCGGAGGCCGGAACCGCATCGCCCGGCCCCAATCCGAGCGCGCTGCGCAGCGCGGCTTCGGCCGGCGGAGTCGCGCCCGGGCGCAACGCCAAACGGGTCGCGGCATCGCGCTCGGCCTGCAGCTCCTGCTGGCGCTGGCGGCGCTCGTCCGGCGGCAGGCCCGCCAGTTCGTCGGCGTCGTCCGCGGCCTCGTCGTCGCCGGTGACCTCGTAGGCGGTGGGGAAATGCTCGGCCAGCCATTGCCGCGCGCCGGCGATGCCCACGTTGCTGTCCGCAAAGCCTTCGGTGGTCTGCGCGACATTGCGGATCAGGTCGACGAACGCAGTCAGCTGTTGCTGGTTCGAATCGTTCATCGCCTTGAAGACACCCGTGATCAGCTCGGTCACGAAGCGCGGGAACGACACCGCGTTGAGCACCGCCCGGGTGGTGCCGGCCATCCGGTCGATGGCGGTGCCCGAATACTCCGAACCCGCGTTCTGCGCAACGGCCAGTGCCGTGCCGGGGCGCGCCGCGAGTTCGTGGTGGTCGAGCGCGATCGAACCGATCCGTGCCAGTCCTGACGCGAGATCGCGGCGCATGGCCGGATCGAGCGCGCCGAAACCCTGCTGCGCGGACAGCAGTTCGCGGACATGGTGTCGAACGTCGGGCCGCGGCACCGGCGAACGCGCAAGAGGTGCGCTTGCCGCCATTTCAACCGCTCCGCCGCATGGCGTGCGGCCGCGATGGCGACGGCACGCCTGCCGCCGTCGGTTCCCGGATTGCGCCGCCCGTGTCACGACGGCCTGAGCAGCGCGGTTTCATGTCAGGTTCCGAGTGCCGCCCACGAGTTTGCCGGCGCCGCCGGGCGCGCAGTCTGCGGCACGGCGCGGCCGTCGTCTGGAGCGGAACGCGCCGGGCCGTCGGGCTTCTCGCCGAGACTGAGCGTCGCCTCGATCCAGTCGGCGGCGGAGGCGATCACCGGATTGTCCGTGCTCAGCAGCGGCGACGCGGCGCCCAGCTCATCCGCGACGTCCGCCAGCCACGCGATCACGGTCATCCCCGCCTTGCCGCGCCGCACATAGGCGGCGGGCGAGCGCGACGGCTGGCGCGAGAGCCGGTCGATGCCGGCGACCACGCCCCAGATGTCGCGCGCGGCGAAGCCTTGACGCAGATCGGCATGGCCGAGGATCGCGAACGCGTCCCTGAGCATGCCGACGATCTCGCCGGCCATGAATGCGGTCACGCCGGTGCAGGCGGCGCCGAGGTTCTGCGCGAGGGCGCGGGCGGCATTGCGGACCCGCGCCTGCTGCCCGAGATCCCCGCGCGGGTCGGCGCCTGGCGTCTCGTCGAGCTTGTAGAGCGCCTCGCAAAGCTCGAGCATGCACTCCTCGAACGGGACGTTGCGTTCGGCATCCGCCGCGGCCGGGCCGTACGCAGTGCCAAACAATCGCGAATAGAACGCCGCGCGTTCGCCGGCCGCCAGCTTCTCGGCGCGGTGGCGCCACCAGTTGACGACCAGCGGCGCCGCGCCGCCAAGGTCGACGCCGACGGCACCGCTCGCGGACAAACCGGCGAGCGCCTCGACTGCGGGGATCACTCCCGCTGACTCGAGGTCGGCCGCCAGATAGAGCGACGCGAGCGCCCGCAGCTGCGCCTTGTCCACGCGTGCGGCGACGGGATCGGGGATCGCGATGTCGCCGAGTTCGTCGAGCGCGAACGCGAGGCCGTGCGCGGTCGCACGCTCGACGAGCCGCTCCCCCGACCGGATGGCCGCCGCGAGTCCGGCATCCGCCGGCGGGGCGATGAGCATGCGCGCCATGATTCAGTGCTGCCCGGCGGGCAAACCGGCGGCGGGGGCCGGCTTGTTGGGGTTGTACGGCGTCGAGTTGCCCTGGATCACCGACATCATCTCGGGCGTCGCCATCTTCTCGAGCGGCAGGTAGTCGCTCTTGAAGTTGACGCGCACCTCGCCCGAGAGCTTCGCTTTCACCTCGGCCTTCGATTCGCTCGTGTCGTCGAGCGCCGACCCGACGGTCGCCACGTGTTCCTGCTGCCCCTCGAACGCGGCGTCGGCCGAATACGGCGTGTACCAGCTGCCGTAATGGGCGTTGAGCGATTCCTTGTATTTCTGGCTTTCGCGGTCGTGCATCGACGCGGTGTAGGTGCGTTTCGCGGTGTCGCTCGCGCGCATGTCGAATACCACCTTGGCGTTGATCGACCCGTCGGTGACGACGATGCGATTGATGCCGAGCATGACCATCGACGACAGCAGCTGCTGCCGCTGCTTCGCCATCTGCAGGCGCGCCGCCGTGACGAGGCGCAGCTCGGATTTGTCGTCGGACAGGTCGGTCACCGGCGGATCGAGGTTGTAGTTCCGGCTGATCTCGGCAAGCCGCTGCTGCGCGTTGTCGCCCTGCGCCACCAGCCGCGTCGGGGCCGCCGCCGCGGCCGCGCCGGCGCTGTCCGCGTCGAACGCGTCGGCGCCTTCCTGCGCCTGCACCGACAGCACGTCCGGGAACGAATCGGCGAGATAGTCGCGGCCGGCGCCCTCGCTGATGTTGTCGCTCATGAACTGCGCGGTGGTCTTGGCGACGTTGGCGATCAACTCGCCATACGCGCGCATCTGCTCGATCGAGCTTTCGACGATCGCCTGGAACACGTTCTTGATCAGACCTCCTACGAATTTCGGGAAATCGACCTTCTGCACCATCTGGCCGAACTGCTCGACGCCCTGCTTCACCGCACCGGCCTGGAAGTCCTTGCCGGCGAAGCCGGGATCCTGCGCGAGCTGGCGCTTGGTCGCGGTGACGGGATCGTCGGCCAGCGTCGCGGCGGCCGGCGCCGGCTGCGGGTGCGGCTGCGCGATCGGGTGCGCGAGGCCGGTGGGCGGCAGTTCGCCGTTCGCCTCGCGCTCGGCGATCTCGGCATGCACGCCGTTCGGATCCGCCAGGTAAGCGAGCACCCGCACCGTATCCGCGGCGATGCGGCGGCGCTCGTCGTCGGGCAGGTCGAGGAACGACGGAATCGCGGTCAGCAGCCGGCGTACCTCGGGCCGCGTCGCGTCGAACGCGGCGGCGCTCGTGGGCGGCCGCACCGGGTGAAGCGCGTCGGGGGAAGCGGGCGGGCGCATGGCTCAGTTTCCCTTGGCCGGCGCCGGCGCCTGAGCCGCCGCCGCTGCCGGGGCAGGAGCCGCAGCGGGTGCGGCCGCGGCCGGCGGCGTTTTCGGACTGGGCAGCACGTTGGGATCGGCCGGCGTCGCGTTGCCGGTGATGGTGGCGATCATCTGCGGCGTCGCCATCTTGTCGAGCGGCAGGTAGTCGCTCTTGAAGTTGACGTCGACCGCGCCGGACATCTGGATCTTGGTCTGCATCGCCGCGTTGCTGGTTTCGGACGCGGCAGTCGACGCGGTGACGATCGGCTTGTTCTCGTATTCGTAGTCGCCCTTCGCGTAGTAGTCGGCGCTGTACTGGCGGCCGTTGTCCTTGTCGTTGCTGGAGTCGTACTTGCCGCCGCGATCGTAAGTGCCCTTGCCCGCGTAGGTCGACTGGACGTTGCCGTCCTTGTCGCGGGCGAGGTCGACCGCGCTGGCGCTGCGCTGCTTGGTGAGCGTGTCCTGCGCGCGCACGTCGTAGATGATCTTCGCCGAGATCTTGCCGTCGGTGACGACGATGCGGTTGATGCCCATCAGCACGATCGAGGCCAGCATCTGCTGGCGCTGCTTGGCGAGCTGCATCTTGAAGCGGTTGACGATGGCCAGCTCGGAGGCCTCGTCCGACAGGTCGAAGGTGTCGCCGTCACCCATCTGCAGGCGGGCACGCACCGTCTTCGACGCCTCGTCGGGGTCGACCCCGTCGCGCACCTGCACGCGCGGGCTCGGCGTATCGCCGCTGTCGTCCATGCCGATCTCGAACAGGTCGGGAAACTGACCGACCATATGATCGCGCGCCTGGTTCTCGGTCACATGTTCATCGGCGAACTGGCCGAGCGATTTCGCCACCTGCGCGATCATTTCCTGATACGCCTTCATCTGCTCGATCGAGCTGTGCGTGATCGACTGGAACACGCCGCTGATCAGGCTGGCGACGAAGGTCGGAAACTTGACCTGGTTCAGCAGCTCGCCCGCGACCGCCGCGCCCTCGCGCGCGGCCGACGCGGTGAACTTGGACTTGCCGATGTCCTCGACGGCCTTGTTGTGGACGTTGAAATCCTGCTCGTGCGCCGAATGATCCGTGTTGTCGTCGAGCGCGCGCGCCGTGGCGGTGCCCAGCCCGCCCGGGATTTCATTGCCGGCGAACCCCTCGGGCCGGGCCAGATAGTCGGCGATCAATGCGGTGTTGCGCGCGATGTCGCGGCGATCGGCGTCGGGCATCGCGTTGAATGCCTGCGACCGGGTCAGCATCTGCGCGACGCCGTGGCGCACTTCGTCGGCCGGCACCGGTGCCGGCGCCGGCGGCATATGGCGCGGGGTGGCCGCGGCGGCGCTGGGCGGTGGCGCGATCGGCGTGGAACGGGCGGCTTGCGGGAACATGGCGACCTCGCGGGAAACGCGTGACGAAGCGATTCAGTTGGCCTGGGCAGGCGCGTCCACAGGCAGTTCGAACTCGATGGGGCGCAGGTAGAGACTCACCCGTGCCGGGCAGGCCGCGTCCGTGCGCAAGCTGATGATCGAGAAGCGGCCCGGCCAGTGCGCGTCCTCCGGCGTGAACGCGCCCATCCATCGCTCGAGCGCCTGCAGCCCGCGCGGACGCTCGGCGAGCCCCATCGTCAGCAGGCTGAGGAACGCCGGCGGCACGTCGGGGATCGCCGAGAGCAGCACGTAGAGCTCGAAATCCGGCCCGTCCGGTCCGAGCCCGAACGCGAGCAGCGCGCCATGCGGCGGCAGGTCGAACCGCCCGCCGAGCACCAGCCCCAGAAGCTGCATGATGCCGGGAAGCCGATGGCCGATGCCGAGCGCGTCCATGACCGGCTGCAGATCGGCGAGCCGCAGCGCCCGGGTGCACGCGAACGTGAGCCGCTGGCCGCCGAGATCGCGCTGGGCCGCCATCGTGGTAAAGAGCGGCTTGAGCCCGGGCACCATCCGCAGCGCGGCCTGGACGATGCCGGCCAGGTCGCGGGGCAGGTTCTCGATCGTGCCGGCGTCGCCGGGCAGCTCGTAGTACACCTTGGACGCATAGAGCCCGTCGCGGTCGTAGCTGGAGCCGAAGAACGCGCCGTAGTCGAGGTTGCCGCCCGGCCGCGCGAAGCCGCGGAACGGCTCGCTCGCCTGGTCGAACCAGTGCAGCGCTTCGCGGCCGATGAAGTCCCGGATCAGCTTGCGCATTTCGCGGGTCGACTCGTCGCGCCGGTCGATCGCGGACGCCTCCGGCGGCAGCGGCTCGATCGTGAAGCGCAGCTTGCCCGGCTGGCTTTCCGAGAAACTGGGCTCGAACGGTACCGCCATCGGCATCAGCGCGTTGTCGCGAAACCGCAGATCGTCGGCGCCGTCGCCGAACGTGCGCAGGAACAGGTCGCGCGACGGCGCGAATGGATCGGCGGTGCCAAGGCTTCGCGCGGCGCTTTTCAGGCGTCGCTCGACCCGGGCGACGACCGGTTCGCGGGATGTGGTCATGGGCATGGCTCGGCTCCGGCAGGGTTCGGGAATGGCGCAGCGCACGCAACGCCGGTTCAGTGCGGACGGTTCGCGTAATAGCTCGCCCCGTTGTGCGTGCCGACGCCGTAGCCCGCCTTCACCGGCACGCCCGCCCCCAGGCCGATGCCGGCGCCGATATCGCCGACGCCGTCCAGCATCTCGCGCGCCATCGCCGGGATCGGCACGGGCTTCGACGTCATCTGCGGCGCCTCGCGCGGCTGCGAGAACTGCTCGATCTGCGTATCGGTGGTCGCGGTATCGGCCAGCCACAGCTCGCACGCGTTGACCAGGTCGTAATCGGTCGGGTCGACGGTCGACTTGTGGTTCGACGAGACGTCGGGGTTGGCGATCTGGTCGATGCTGAGCAGCGGGCCGGTCGCCTTGTTGACGCGATCGACGTTGTTGGCCAGCCACGCGGTGATGATCGTGCCGCAGGTCGCCAGCGTGCGATAGCGCGAGCTGGTGCGCGCGCCACCCAGATCGTAGGTCGCGACCTGGTCGATCACCTGCCACATGTCCTTGGCGCCGTAGCAGCCGCGGATCTCGGGGTCCTGCAGCAGGTCGATCATGAACTTGACCTGCGACTGGATCTCGCGCGCGGCGTAATGCGCCATGCCGTAGCCGTGCAGCGACAGGTTGCCGGCGAGATCGCGGGCGGCCTTGCGCACCTGCTGGTGGTTGATCGGGTTCGGCACGCTCGCGCGCAGCAGCGAGTCGACTTCGGTCTGGCGCACGAACGATGAAACCGACGACACGAAGCGGATCCACAAGTCGTTGAATTCGCGGTTGCCGGCTGTATTCGGATCGCCGCCCGGCACGCCGAGCGTGATGGCCGCGAAGTTCTTGCGCTCCTGCTCGGAGATGCGGTTCGGCGTTTCGCGCCAGTAGCGATAGAGCAGCTTGCCGGCATTGCCCGGGCCGATCGGCAGCGTGCCGTGCTGGAACTGCTCGACGATGCGGTCGACCACCTGGAACACCTTGAGTTCGTCGAACATCGCGGCGACGATCATCGGGCCCATCACGCGCACGTTGTCGGCGACGATGTTCGCGTCCTCCAGATCCTCGAGGTTCGGCAGGTCGATGCCGAGATCGGCGATCGCGTCCTCGCCGCCGATGTTCTGGACGGTGTTCAGCTCCTCGTTGATGCGGCGACGCAACTGCGGCTCGTCGGCCTGGATCTTGCGCGCCTGCAGGCCGCGCATCACGCGCGCGAATTCGGTGGTGACCACCCCCGGCTGCTCGCCGCCGCGGCCGTCGGGATCGCCCTCGATGCACAGCAGCGCCAGCACCCGCTGCGCCAGCGCGCCATACGAATTGGCCTCGCCCACCGCCGCGAAAAACTGGCGGGTAAAGGTGTTCATCAGCACGTTGTCGTCGTCCGGCACGGTCTTGCCGCCGTCGACCTTCACGGGCGGCGGCGTGGCTCCGTCCACCGAGAGGATGCCCAGCACCAGTGCGACGAGCGTGATCGACACGGCCTCCGGGTCCGAGCCGTTCGCGCCATTGGCGCCATTGGCGCCGCTCACGTCGCCCGCGTCGAACACCAGCTGGCCGTTGACCTCGGAGAGCAGCGGCGGGTTGACCAGCGACTTGCTGGCCAGCAGTTCGCGGGTGGCGACGAACAGCGGATCGCACACTTCCGGAACGCCGTCGGACGGCTTCGTGTCGTAGACGACCGCGAGGATGGCCTTGCACAGCGCGAGCTGCTCCCGCTCGGCGGCGACCGGCGGCCGCTTCAGCGACTCGAGCCGGTTGACGATATCGACCAGCCCGTCGCGTGCCCGGGTCTCGAGGTCGACGAGGTCGAGGAAGCGGACTTGATTGTTGACATGAAACATTTAACTTCTCCTTGAAATCCGGTCGGTTCGGGGGAGTGAACGGGATCCGGCGCGCAAGTCAGCCGTCGTCGGCACGGCCCTCCTTGCCCGTGCAACCGTCGTCGCCCGCCGCGTCATAGGCGTCGATGCGGCCGGACAGCCCCTGCAGCGCCGCCGCCGCGTCGAGAATGCCGGCGCCGCAGCCGTCGGCCGCGCCGGGCGCGAACGGGCGCGCGGCGGCAACGAGCAGATCGCGCACCGTCGCGCCGTCGAGCGGATAGGCGCGACGCTGCGCGTATGCGACGAGCAGCGCCGCGGCGCCCGCGACGAACGGCGCGGCGAAACTGGTGCCGGTCGCAAGCTGATAAGCCTCGATCGCGGTCGTCAGCACCTGTTCGCCGGGTGCGCACAGCGCGACGTGCGGGCCGCGCGTCGAGAACGGGGCCGGCCGGCCGTCGTCGCCCACGGCGCCGACCGCGATCACCTGCGGGTAGGCGGCGGGCCAGTAGCGGCTCACGCTGCCGTTGTTGCCGCTCGCGGCAACGAGGATGCAGCCGCGCGCGGCGGCGTACGCGATCGTGTCGGCGTGCGGTTTCGGGCGGTTGGCGGCGATCGTCGCATCGTCGGTGCCGAAGCTCATGTTGATGATCTTCGCGCCGAGGTCGACCGCGAGCTTGAGCGCGCGATCGAGATCGGCGATCGCGCCGAGCCCGATCGCGTGCGCCTTGCCCGGCAAACGGGCAGCGGCCAGCGCGCGCATCGGCAGGATGCGGCAGTCGCCGCCGAGCCCGCGCGGCATCGCCACGCCCTCCGCCGCGATGATGCCCGCGCAGCCCATGCCGTGACCGACGAAGCGGTCTTCGGGAAAATCGCCGCGATGGCCGTGACCGCTCAGCAGTTGCACGCCCGGCGACAGATCGCCAGGCTCCAGCCGCACGGTATCGGCGCCGGCGCGGAATGCGTGGGCGAATTCGGGATGCTGGCGGGCGATGCCGCTGTCGATGAGACCGACCGTGACGCCGCTGTCGCCTGGCTCGATCGCGTGCGCGTCGGCCATGCGCACCAGCGCGCGCGCATCCTGCGCCACCCGCGCGGCCGGCGGCACGGGCGCCAGGCGGCCGGGCGCGTCCATCGGGACCGTCGCCACGTAGTTGGGCGTCACGCTTTCCACGGTCGCGAGCTGGGCGAGCGCGTCGCAGAGTTCGCTGATCGGCGTGCCGGCCGGCACGCGCAACAGCAGCGTGCGGGCCATGCCTGTCATCTGTTCGATCGCGTCATATCCGAGGTGCGCGTGCCCGGGCACCCAGCGTCCGGCTGCCGCGCTGAACGGGCGCACCGCGAGAAAGCGGCCGGCGAACGCGGCCACGATGCGGTCGACCGGGCCGCCGTCGATGCATTGCGCGGCGGCCAGCGCGCCGCGCGTCACGTCGCGGATCGATGGCACGTGCTCGGGCGCTTCGCCGAGCGCCAGCTTGACGAGCAGGCTGGTCGGCAGGCTGAACTGACGCTCGCCGGGCGATGCCCACGGCGTGCCAAGTGCATGGATCGTCATGGCCGCGCCTCCTCCTGACCGGGAACGGCCGCCAGCGTCATGGGCCTGGCCGCGGGCGTCGGCGGCGGCGCGAATGCGCTCAGGTCGAACGCCAGCGCGGCCGCATGCCGGCTCGTCGGCGAGACGGCGAGTTCGCCCGCCCACTGGTCGCGACCGGGCGCGAGCAGCAGCTCGTCGTCCGTCGATTGCAACACCGCGACCGGGCGATTGCCGATCCGCACCAGCGGCGCGTGCGTGCCGTTGACGAGGTTGCGCCCGATCACGCGCAGCAGCGGCGACGCGTCGGGCTGCGCATCGGTGGCGGGCGCCACGGGCTCGACCCGCTCGACGCTCGGCGCGGACGCCCGGTCGAGCGCCCGGCGCAGCCGGTCCACGGACAGGTTGGTGACGCGGCCGATCGCATGCACCATGTCGCGCTGTTCGGCCTGCCGGAATTGCCGGACCGTGCGCACGCCGGCCCATTCCAGCCGTTTGCGGTCCTCGGCCGAGAGCTCGTCGCCCAGCGCGTCGAGCGGCTGGTCCTTGCTGTCCTCGGACAGCGCGATCGCGTTCTCCTCGATCGCCGGCCGCGTGATAGTCGTGAAGACGAGATGGAACGTGCTGCTGTCGGTGTCGCCCGGTCCGGCGGGGCGAATCCAGACCTCGCTTTCGACGAATTCGACATGGGCGCGCAAGTCGAGGTTGACGTCCTTGATCGCGAAGGTCAGCGGCAGGTTGAGGTTGCGCGCCTTGATCGCCATCGCCGCCTGCGCGTTGTCGAGCTGGCTCTGCACGGCCTGGATGAAATCCTCGAGGCGCAGGCTGGCGTTGCTGTTCATTTCCCCGCTCCGTCGATCGGCACGGCTTCGAGAACGATCGCGAGCCGCGCCGGCTCCGGATCGAAGGCCGTGCGGGTCAGGAACTGCGGCAGGTCGCCGACCAGCTCGATGCCGTCGGCGCTGTGCGCGACGCGCAGGTCGAGCGGCAGCTCCATGGCCACCGAGCACACCCGCAACCCCTGCGCCGCGCCCGCGGTCAGCTGTTCGGCAACGTCGGCGAACGCGCCCAGCGTCTCGCCCAGCGGCCGCGGCGAAATCATGTCGGTTCTCCCCGGGCGGATGCGGGCCGCATGGCGGGAGCGGCCGGTGCGCCAGGCACGGCGGGCGTCGCGGACGCGGCCGGCAATGCCGGCGCGGCGGCCGGCGCCGGTGTCACCGCAGGCGCGAGTGCGGGCGCCGCCGCCGGTGCCGCAGGCGGGGTGCCCGTCGCCGCCGGCGGCGCGATCCGCGCCGCGGGCCGGCTGTGGCGCTCCAGCAGATTGCGCGACGCCTCATCGACGAAACGGTCGAGCGGCAGCGTCTCCGAGGCGAAATTGATGCTCACCTTCCCGGTCAGCGTCGCCTTGAGATCGGTGTCGGTCTGCGCATTGACCGCGACGGTCGAGACCGTGGTGACGACATCGCCCGACGTGCCGCGTCCGCCCCAGGTCGTCTGGCCCGACGAAGGGTCGTTCGACGTCGCGTACTGCACGGCGGCCCGGTCGCGCGCCTTGGCCTGGAAATTGAGGCTGGCCGCGATCGTGCCGTCCTTGACCACGACCCGCTGCATGCCCAGCAGCACCATCGTCGACAGCGTCGACAGCCGATGCTGCGCGACGCGCTCGCGGGCGTGAGGCAGCACCACCGATTCGAGCGTCTGGGTGTCGAACGCGCCGTCGGCCGCGCCGAAATCGGCGAGCCACGCGGGCGCGGGCGTCGTGTCGTCGTCGCCGGGCCGGGTCACCGGCGCGAGGCGGTATTCGCCGCCGTCCTGCACCAGCGTCACGTCGTGCGGATACTGCTCGACCAGCCATGCGCGCGCCTGTCCGTCGGTCACGTTCTCCTGCGTGAACTGGTCCAGCGGCTTGGCCACCGCGCCGACCAGGTCGGCGAAACTCTCCACTTGCTTGATCGAGCTGTCGACGATCGCGTCGTACGTGCCATGCACCAGGCTCGCGACGAAGGTCGGAAAGTCGATCGCATCGGCCAGTGCCGCCGCACGCCGGCCGATGGCGTCCGTCGCCTTCTCCTTGGGCGGCGCCGACGCGCCCGGCGCGCCGGACACCCCGCCGCCGGCCGGCGCCGCTTGCGGCAGCACGCCGTCCTGCCTGCCCGGGTCGCTCGATCCGGAGCCGTCGACGATCTCGCGGCCGAATGCGTCGCGAGCAAGTGCCACCGCGGGCGTTACCGCGCCGCGTGGTGGCGGAGGGGGGATGAGGCGGGCCATCGCGCATGTCCCTCGAGGGTCAGGCAGGTTGCGGTTCGCGCGGCGCGGGCTGCGTGCCGCTTACCGGAAGCGGCGGCGCGCCGTCGGCGCCGTGCACGGTCTGGAAGCGGCCGTCGCCGTTCAGCACCACCTCCGTCACCCCGACCTGCTCCTCCTCGCCGGCATGCCGGAACGTGGTGGTGATGCGCAGCGTGACACTCGCCCGCTCGGGGGTTCCCGACCCACGGCCGATATCAGCGCGCACGAACGCGGTCCAGCCGTCGAGCATCTGCCCTTGGGCTGCGGCAATCGTCACGTCGCCGACCGCTCCGCCCTGCCACGCCCAGTCGATCGACACCGGCGCCGACGTGCGGCCGCTCGGCCCGTCGATGTATGGCCAGTCGTCGAGCGTGATGCGCTGACCCGGCATGCGCGGCTGCCCCGCGCCGCCCGCCAGCGCGTTGGCGGGCTGGACCAGTCCCGCCAGCTGCGCGAGATCGTAGCTGCGCCCGTCGCGGCTCTCGGTGCGCCGGGTCGGGGTCACGCCGAGGCCGAATTCGCCGCCTGCGGACGGCGGCTCGATGCCGAGTGCGTAACCCGCGCCCGCCGCGCTGCCGCGATTGATCGTGTGGCCGAACGTGCCGCCCGAATGCATGAGCTGGATCACGCCGATGCCGGCCGCCGCCTCGAATTCCGACACGAAATCCTCGTAGGTCATGATGTAGCGGCTGCCGGTCGCGTGGGTCGGCGGCAGCGTCCGCGCGCCGGGATGGCCCGGCGTGCCGACCACGCGGTCGAGCGGATCGGTGATCCGCACGAAATACGCGTCGCCGCTGCGATACATGCCCGTCACCACCACCGCATGGAAGAAGTTGACCGGCGCACGCACGACTTCGGCGACCCAGATCGGCCCGTTCGCCTCCAGCAGCCGCCGAAAGCCTTCCGGCGCGAAGCACGCGTTGGGCTCGACGGTGAGGGTCGACGCAGCGGCGAACCCCGCCACTTCGGCCGGTGCCAGGCCGTCCCGCATCTGGCGCTCGAGGCTGATGCAGCGCGCCAGCAGCGTCGGATCGACACTCTGGTTGTCGCGCCAGCCGAGCACCATCGACGCGGCCGTCGCCCAGCACCCCATGTCGGTGGGCTGCGGAGTCATCTGCACGTCGTCCCAGTTCACCGTCCAGTCGTCGGCCCCCAGCGCGCGCGCGGCGCCCGGCGCGACCGCCAGCGCCTGGCTCATGCCGAAGAAGCCGCGGCTCGGGATCGGCGCCTTCAGATGGCCGACGTATGCAAGCGTTCCAGGGGCCATCGTGCCGGTCGACAGGCTGGCGAGATCGCCCGGCGGCACCCAGTGAGGCGGCACGGTGACGATCGGCCTGCCTGCGTCCTGGAATGACTGGGCGACCAGTTGCGAGCAGAAGAAGTTGTCGGTGTCGGCGCCGTCTCCGAGTTCGATGCGGCCGACGAAGCGGCGGCAGCGCTCGGCCGCATCGCCCGACAGCAGGTCGCACGCGCGACGGTCGATCAGATAGCTGCCGCAGCGGACCAGCCCGACGTAGTTGAAACCGCGATCGAGATAGCGCGCGGCGGCATCGGCGACCTGCCGCTGCTGCGTATCGGTCAGGCCCGGCACCCGAAACGCGACCGCGAGGCGCGCATCGGCCAGCGCATCCGCGAGCGGACGCAGTTGAACACCGCCGGGAATCGCCTCGATCACCTGCCCGCCCTGGCCGACATAGAGCATCGCGTGGCTGACCTCGGCGCCGGAGCCGGCGCGAATGACGCCGGAGCCCGGATTGCCGGTGGTGCTGAGAATGATGTCGCCGATCTCCAGTGCGTCGGTGCCGATCGACAGCCCGCCGACGCCGGGGTCGAGCGGAATGTCGTCGCCGAGGCCTCGGGCGGCGAGCCCCAGCGCCTGGCCGGCCGCTTGCGGCTGGCAGGTGCGGCTGTTGACCAGCCGCATGAAATAGTCCCAGTCCCAGTTGCCGTCAGGGCACGCGGTATGGCCGGTCGAGGTGTCGGCCTCGCGATGGCCCATGATCGTCGTGCGATTGATCGGCAGTTGATACTTGTCGCACAGCGACGCGACCAGCGCGGCCGAGGTTTCGTACTGAAGCTGGGTCGGCGCCAGCGCGTCGAAATGCTGGACGGTGCCGTTGCGACGCGGGTAGTCGGCGCCGCCGCGCTTCACCGCGATGTGTTCGATGCCGATGCTGCGCTGGTTCGAGCCCTTGCAGTGCCACGCCGTGTCGGCCTCGGAGACGAACTGGACGACTTCGCCCTCCTGCCCGACCAGATAATGCGAACTCACCTTGGAGGTGGCATTGGTGAAGGTATTCACCACGCGCTGGACGGTGGGTACGTCGGCGATGTGGATGATGATGCGGTCGATCGTCTTGCTGCCGCGCCCCTCGTCGAAATTCGGGCTGGCCGCGGTGCGCGTGACGAGGCTGTTCTCGCGCGCGCCCAGCGCCAGCGCGCTGGCCGTCGCGGGCGGCTCGGCGCCCGCATCGTCGTCGCTGTACGGCGGCGTATCGATGCCGTAGGCCTCCGGGTCGTCGCTCAGGGCGCGCGACCACGCGAGCGCCGACGACGTGGCAATCGTGCCCGCCGCGGCGCGCGAAACACCGACGAAGATGCTCACCGGGCTGCCGACGCTGACGCCGGCCGACAACGTGACGCCGACGAATTCGCCGCGTGCGTTGAACAGCGCCGAGATGCCGCCGGCCGCGCTTTCGCCGACCATCACGCCGGCGGTCGTGCCGGTGCCCGAGAAGTCGTCGATATGGCCGCGCAGCAGGCTGATCTGGCCGGTGAGGCTCGCCGACACGATGTAGCCGAAGTCGAGCTCGCCCGACACGAACACGCCGATGTCGTCGCCATTGGCGTCGAAGATGACGCCGACCGCGCCCGAGGCCCCGGATTCCATTCCGGCGCCCGCGCCCGCGCCGATCGAGACCGACAGGCCGTTGCGCATCGCGACGGGCAGCAGCAGCATCAGCGACGCGGTGGCCGGATTCGCGCTCAGGATCGCGCGCAGCGCGGCCCGCTCGACGGTCGACAGCTTGCGCGGCCGCGGCCAGGTAAAACTGCGTCGGTCGCCGGCGATGCGGAACTCGGCATCGTCGCTCATCCCTTGCGAGACGGGCGCCGGGTGCCCGGCCGGCGCCGGCGCCGGTACCGGTGCCTGCGGCTTCGCCTCGACGGGCGTTGCGGCGTTCAGCGGCGGAAGCGGACCGAACCCGTCGTCGTAGTGAACATCGTGGTGCGGCGCAACGGGTTCGACGGCCGGCCGCGGCGCGGCGGAAGCAGCGCCCGGCGCGGCAGGCGCCGGTACGGCGGTCGCGCCCGGCCGCGTGCCGTCGCCCGCCCAGTTCAACAGCGGACTCCTGGCGGCGGCGCCACCGCGCGTCGGGAACACGCGGACCCTGCGCAACCCGCGATCGCTGAGCCCCGACAGCGACACGTACGGGCTGTCGGCATTCGGCAGCACGTCGATCGTCCACGCGTCGGCATCGGGCGAAGCGGCCGTGGCGAGACCGAACCACAGGCGGCCCGCGCCCACGAAGCGCGCCAGCACCGCCGGCGGCACCATGTACACCGCTTCGCCGCGCGGAATCGCCAGCAGGCCGTCCTCGCGGCTGGTGTAGAACGTCGACGACGTGCGCCCGTCCTTGCGCGTGAACAGCGCGGGATCGGTGGCGATCACCAGTTCCGCGACGCACGGCGCGTGGCCGACGCGAATCGTGAAGCCCAGCATCGGGAAACGGTCGGTCAGGACCATGCGGTTGGGATGGAGTTGCGCTGCCATGTCGTGTCCTCAGCTCTGGTTTTGATCGGGCTCGTCGCGACGGCCGCCGAGCATCGGCTTGCTGCGCGCATCGATCGCGCGCCGCTCGAATTCCTGCGGGGGAAGAATCGCCAGATCCGTTTCCGGTTCGCCGATGTCGGGGATGGCGTGGTGGGTCGCCTCGAACTGGGCGATCGCGCTCGCCAGCAATTGCGCGAGCAGCTTGGCGTGCACCGGGCTGACCGCGACGCGGCTCATCAACTGGACGTTGCCGGACTGCGGCTCGACCTGCCCGGCATCGATCAGGAACTCGAACGCGTTGTGCCCGACCTCGAAATAATTTGCATAGCTGGCGAGCAGCGGCCGTGGCTGGCCGGCCTGCTGCGCCGGTTCCGGCGGGGCGTCCTGGAGCGGCTCGATGACGTGCACGACGGCCTCCTTGCATGGCGACGGGCGGTCTGTCCGTTCTGCTTCGCAAGGAGCGGGCCAATGCGTGTGCGTCGGCACAAGCGCTTGATTTGTCGTGGGATTTCCCGACTGGAGCGGTCTTCGCGAAAGCCGCCGGGCTGTACCATGTGACAGCCGCGCTGTCACACCGAGGCAGTGTTGCCGGCGTCCAGGTTGTACTTGGCCAGCTTGCGGTACAGCGTCATGCGCGACCAGTTCATCTGGCGCGCCGCCTCCATCTTGTTCCAGTTGGTCTGGCGCAGTACCGAGACCAGCCGCTCGCGCTCGTGCTCGCCGGCCGAGAAATCCTGCAGGAACAGGCGGCGGAATGCCGGCGGCAGGTCGCCCAGCCCGAACGGACGCCCTTCCGGCGCATCGACGAACAACGCCTCGACCAGATTGCGCAGCTCACGCACGTTGCCCGGCCACCGGTAGTGCCGCATGCACTCGAGCAGCGCCGGATCGGGCCGCCCCACCCGCATCGCGCGCCGCTGGTTGTGTTCGGCGACGAAGTGATCGACGATCGACGCGATGTCCTCCGGCCGCTCCCGCAGCGGCGGGATCTCGATGCGCGCGACGTTCAGGCGATAGAACAGGTCGGCGCGGAAACGGCGTTCCGCGACCAGGTCCTCCAGACTTTCGTTGCTGGCGGCCACGATCCGGACATCGACCGGGCGCCGGCGCAGCGAGCCGACCGGCATCACCGTGCGGTCCTCGAGCAGGCGCAGCAGCTTGGCCTGAACGGCGGGCGGCATCTCGCTGACTTCGTCGAGGAACAGCGTGCCGCCGTCGGCCTCGACGAAGCGGCCGGGAAACGCGTTCTGGGCGCTCGTGAAGGCGCCGCGCTCGTGACCGAACATCTCGGACTCGAACAGGCTGTCGGGCACCGCGGCGCAGTTCACAGCGATGAACGGTTTGTCGGTTCGCGGGCTGAGGCGGTGGACGGCGGTGGCGACGCGCTCCTTGCCGGTGCCGGTTTCACCGGTCACGAGCACCGTCGTATCGGTCTGCGCGACCTTCGCCAGATAGCGGCGCAGGTCGGCCATCGCCGGGCTCGAGCCGTGCAGCCCGAGTGACGTCGCGTGAATGCCTGCGGTCGTGTTCATGCGCGCGCCGTTCGGCTAACAAACCGCTGACGGATGACGCGCAGCCCCGATTTTCATCGCCACTTCCCCCGGTGGATGTTGAGGAACAAGGCAAGCATCCTCTATGGCGATTGTCGGCACGCGTTTAATTAGTACTGTGATGCGTGTTGAATGGATGAGCCGCGTGTCTCGGCGCCGGCCGATAATCAGTGTAGTTTCAATATCGCGCTTCGTACAACCTGCCGACGGCCGATGTTTGCGCGCGAACGGCCGACCGCCGGTGCGCGGGCGGTCCGATCGACTCGGGCATGCTCGGCGCGATGGCGAATGTGTGATGTATGTGTCGTGTCACGCATGTTCATCGATCCGTCCGCAATCAGCATGCCGAACGAAATGCCGATCGCGGCATTGGAGAATGCGTATCGTTCACGCGGCGCGCGCGGAGACTTCGCACACCGCATCCGCGGCGGCGGTCCGCGCATTCCGCTCACCCCGCCCGTCACGACGGCGCGGATTCGCCCTCGCGCAACGTGATGCCCGTCCACGCGCCGCTCGCGGCCAGTTCGCCGATCAGCTCGACGATCGTTTGCCGCACGGCGAGCGCGGCGGAATTGACCGGAGACGTGTTCGACCAGCACAGGCTGGCAGGCCGGCGAATTTCCGGCTCGACGATCCGGCGCATCCTCGGCCGGCTGGACGGCTCGCGCGACGACACCGCGCCGCCCGGCTCGCCGAGCAGATGCAGCACCTCGTCGAACAGCGGCATCGCGGTGATGCCGGTGGTGTTGGATTCGCGGAACAGGATCGCGAGGTCGAGCCGCCCGTTCGCCAGCAATTCGTTGATGAAGCCGCTCATGCTCTCGAGGTACTGCAGCCGGATACCCGGATAGCCCGCCCTCACCCGTTCGAACAGCGGCACGGCGAGGCTCGCGGTCATCGTGGTGGGAAAACCCACCGCGACGGTGCCCGACTCGCTGCCCGCGCCTTCCCGCACTTCCTGGCGCAGTTGCTCCATCTGCCGAAGCACGAGCCGCGCATGGCGATACAGCGCCTGCCCGGCCGCGGTCGGCTTCACGCCCTGCGGGCTGCGCACCAGCAGCGTGACGCCGATGTCGCCCTCCAGCTTCGCGATCTGCTGGCTCAGCGACGGCTGCGCGACGAACAGTTTTTCGGCCGCTTTCCCGAGGCTCCCGTATTCAACGATGCTGACGAAGTAACGGAGCTGGCGGATGTCCATGGCGTGTCGGTCGATGCGAGAAAGTCATAGGGTACCCCTATGACCGGCACATTCAAACGGTATTTCCGCCGCGCGCAAGCTTCACCTAAAGTCACTTCATGCCAAGTCGAAACCGCCGGCCTGCCCGGCGATGGAGGTGACAGTGAACGCTCCCCGGTCGCATGCCAGCGACGATGTCCAACAGGTCGCGACCGACCTGATCAGTGCCGAACGGGCAATCGCCCTCGCGGCGACGCTCGACCATCCGACCGTTCCCGCGACCGGCGATGCGTTGCTGCCCGCCTGGCACTGGCTGTATTTCTGGTCGATCGCGCAGCAGGCCGAACTCGGCCCGGACGGTCATCCGCGCAAGGGCGGCTTCCTGCCGGACCTGGGACTGCCGCGGCGCATGTGGGCCGGCGGCCGCCTGACGTTCGAACAAGCGCTGACGATCGGCGCGATCGCGACGCGCACGTCGCGCGTGCTGTCGGTCGAACGCAAGGAAGGCCGCAGCGGCACGCTCGGCTTCGTCACCGTCGAGCACGTGATCGAATCCGGGGGCGAAGTCGCGATCCGCGAGGAACACGACATCGTCTATCGCGGCCCGGCCGCGCCCGGCGCCGCCGCGCCCCCACCGAAGGCCGCACCCGACGATGCGCAATGGCAGCGCGACATCACGCCGGATGAAGTCATGTTGTTCCGCTATTCCGCGCTGACCTTCAACGGCCTTCGCATTCACTACGACCGCACCTACGTGCGCGAGGTCGAAGGCTATCCGGACCTCGTCGTGCACGGCCCGCTGATCTCGACGCTGCTGCTCGACCTCGTCACGCGCTCGCTGCCCGGTGCGACGATCGGCGAATACGCGTATCGCGCGGTACGGCCGACTTTCCTCGGCAACACCTTCAGCGTGTGCGGCCGCCTCGCCGACGACGGCAAGACCGTCGATCTCTGGGCCAGGGATCACGACGGCTGGCTGACCATGTCCGCGCGCGCGATCCTCGCCTGACATTCCCCGATACGAAACATGAATCCTGCCGACGCGCACCAAGCCATTCGCGAAGCCGTTCGCGACCTGTGCGGCGAATTCCCCGCCGAATATTTCCGCAAGATCGACGCGGAACGCGGCTATCCCGACGCGTTCGTCGACGCGCTGACGAAAGCCGGCTGGCTCGCCGCACTGATTCCGCAGGAATACGGCGGCTCGGGCCTCGGCCTGACCGAGGCGTCGGTGATCATGGAGGAAATCAATCGCGCGGGCGGCAATTCCGGCGCGTGTCACGGCCAGATGTACAACATGGGCACGCTGCTGCGCCATGGTTCGGCCGAGCAGAAACAGCGCTATCTGCCGAAGATCGCGAGCGGCGCGCTGCGTCTGCAGTCAATGGGCGTGACCGAACCGACCACCGGCACCGACACGACGAAGATCAGGACAACCGCGGTACGCAAGGGCGACCGCTACGTGATCAACGGGCAGAAGGTGTGGATCTCGCGCGTGCAGCACTCGGACCTGATGATCCTGCTCGCGCGCACGACGCCGCTTTCGGACGTTAAGAAGAAATCCGAAGGAATGTCGATTTTCATCGTCGACCTGCATCACGCGATCGGCAACGGGATGACGGTGCGCCCGATCCCGAACATGGTGAACCACGAGACGAACGAGCTGTTCTTCGACAACCTCGAAATCCCCGCGGAAAACCTGATCGGCGAGGAAGGCCAGGGCTTCCGGTACATCCTCGACGGATTGAATGCGGAGCGCACGCTGATCGCAGCCGAATGCATCGGCGACGGCTACTGGTTCGTCGACAAGGTGTCGCGGTACGTGAAGGATCGCGTCGTGTTCGGCCGCCCGATCGGCCAGAACCAGGGCGTGCAGTTTCCGATCGCCCGCGCGTTCGTCAACGTCGAGGCGGCGAGCCTGATGCGCTTCGAGGCCGCGCGCCGGTTCGACGCGCACGAGCCGTGCGGCGCGCAGGCGAACATGGCGAAGCTGCTCGCCGCCGATGCGTCGTGGGAAGCCGCGAATGCGTGCCTGCAGTTCCATGGCGGCTTCGGCTTCGCGTGCGAATACGACGTCGAGCGCAAGTTCCGCGAGACGCGCCTGTATCAGGTCGCGCCGATCTCGACGAACCTGATCCTGTCGTACGTCGCCGAGCATATCCTCGGCCTGCCGCGTTCGTTCTGACGGAGCGATGAGCATGCGCCCACTGGAAGGCATCAAGGTCGTCACGTTCGAGCATGCGATCGCCGCGCCGTTCTGCACGCGCCAGCTCGCGGATCTCGGCGCGCGCGTGATCAAGGTCGAACGGCCGGGCGTCGGCGATTTCGCGCGGGGCTACGACGAACGCGTGTCGGGGCTCGCGTCCCACTTCGTGTGGACCAACCGCTCGAAGGAAAGCATCACGCTCGACGTCAAGCAGCCCGCGGCGCTCGACGTCGTGCACAGGCTGCTCGCCGATGCCGACGTGTTCGTGCAGAACCTCGCACCCGGCGCGACGCAGCGCCTGGGGTTCGACTACGACACGCTGCGAGAGCGCTATCCGCGGCTGATCGTCTGCGACATTTCCGGCTACGGGCTCGACGGACCGTTTCGCGACAAGAAGGCGTACGACCTGCTGATCCAGAGTGAATCCGGATTCCTCAGCATTACCGGCTCCGACGGCGAGCCGGCCAAGGCCGGTTGCTCGATCGCCGACATCGCGGCAGGCATGTATGCGTATACGAACATCCTCGCCGCGCTGATCGAGCGCGGCCGCACCGGACACGGCCGGCACATCGACGTGTCGATGCTCGAAAGCATGGTCGAGTGGATGAGCTATCCGCTCTACTACGCGATCGACGGACAGTCACCGCCGCCGCCAGCCGGCGCATCGCACGCGACGATCTTTCCGTACGGTCCGTTCAAGACCGGCGACGGGAAGACCGTGATGCTCGGGCTGCAGAACGAGCGCGAATGGAAACGCTTCTGCGAGACCGTGATCCGCATGCCCGGGTTGGCGACCGACGAGCGTTTCGGGTCGAACAGCCGCCGCGTCGCGAATCGTGACGAACTCGCGTCCGTCATCGTCCGCGCGTTCTCGACGCTGACGTCCGCCGACGTGATCGACCGGCTCGAGCAAGCCGGCATCGCGAACGCGCGGATGAACGACATGCACGGCGTCTTGGCGCACGAACAGCTCGCCGCGCGACATCGCTGGACCCGCGTCGATACGCCGGCTGGCGAGATCCCTGCCCTGCTGCCGCCCGGCGTCGCACCGAGCGACGAGCCGCGCATGGATCCGGTGCCGGCGCTTGGCCAGCATACCGATGCCGTGCTGCGCGAACTCGGCTATGCCGATGAACAGATTCATACGTTGCACGCATCCGGCGCGGTCTGACCGGGCCTTTCCGCGTTGAGCGAAGCGCGCGAAGGGTTCGATAAAAAGGGTTCCGTGCGAATTTCCGCCGCGCACTGAAGCGTGATCGCGTGTAACCCCGTACGCGCGAGCAGGCACCACGCTGCCGATGGTGACATAAAATAGAACGTACTCCAGACTGAAAAAGGGGGCCGACATGAGGCGCCTCTATTTCCTCGTACCCGACACGCAGATGGCCAAGGCGATCGTGGATGACCTGCTCCGCGCGCGCATCATCTGGCGCCATATCCACGTCCTCGCCGATCACAGCGTCACCCTTGAAGAATTGCCCGAAGCATCTTTGCTGCAAAGCAGCGATGTCGTTCACGCGCTCGAGCGTGGTGTCGCACTCGGCGGCGCGACGGGGGCGCTCATCGGTCTCGTCGCGCTCGTGTTTCCCCCTGCCGAGCTCGTGATCGCGGGCGGCGCCGTCGTTGCATTGACGGTGGTGGGCGCGGGCTTCGGCGCGTGGACGGCCGGGATGATCGGCATCGCCGAGCCGAATGCGCGACTCGAGCGATTTCGTGACGCGATCAAGGAAGGCCAGATTCTGATCATGGCCGACGTGCCGGCATTGCGAGAGCAGGAAATCGAGCAGATGATCGCCCGACATTTTCCGCAAGCGGATCTGGAAGGCGGCGAGCCTACGTCACCGGTTTTCCCCTGACACGCGGAAACCGGCCTGCCTGAGTGCTGAGGTCGATCCTTCAGCAAGGAGGTCCTATGGAACTGCACATTCAGTCACACCATTGGCAACGGCGCATGCCGGACTGGCTCGCCGCTGCCGTGGCCGGTCTCGCGGGTGGCGCCCTGGTGATCGTGCTCGAATTCTTCTGGTCAACCATGGTGCTCGATGAAAGCCCGTGGCAACCGACCCACAAGATCGCGGCGATGGTGATGGGCCGTGGCGCGCTTGAACAGATGTCGGTGTTCAGCTTCAGCATCGTGGGAGTGGCGCTGCTGTTGCACTACGTGCTCGGTGCCATCATGGGGATGATCCTCGCCGCGATCATGGCCCCGTTCCGCTTCGATTCGAGCGTCGGCATGGAAGCAGTCATCGGCCTGGCGTTCGGGATCGTCGCGTATGTCTGGAACTTCTACGTGATGACCGCCGTATTCCCCTGGTTCATCTCGGAGCGCGGCTCCGGACCGTTGTTGGCCAACCTGCTGTTCGGGGTGGTCACCGCCGTCGTCTACGGCATGCTCGAACGGCGCAAGCAGAACGCGACGCCCTGACACGCCGTTGCTTCGCGCCGCGCAGGACGGCTGCCTCGACGATCCACGCCGGCGGCGGCCGTTTTGCTGGTCGTCGCAGGGAGATTGAACCATCAGTTGTGCGATGCATGCGGGTATGGGAGCGTGCTTCCTTCCTTGCGCTGCCTTGCACGATGCAAAGGAGCAGACTACCTTTTCTTTAGAGCCGCCGACGACGCTTGGCGAATCGGTCTTGGTGGACTGCCGGCAACATGTAATACGAAATCCGGCAAGGCGGCACGACGATGCCAGGAGCGCGGGTTGGCGGCTCCGGCGTGTGACGCGCGGCGAGGCGGCCCATGGCGCTTGCGATTGCCCTGATCGTGATCATCGCATTGGCGGTGGGGTTTCACTTTGCCAGTCCCTGGTGGATCACGCCGATCGCGTCGAACTGGGTGCGCATGGACGACATGCTGACGATCACGCTCGTCATCACCGGCGCATTCTTCATCGCGATCAACCTGTTCATCGCGATCGCACTGATGCGCTACCGCCACCGCGGCGGGCATCGCGCAGCCTACGAGCCGCACAACCGGCGGCTGGAATGGTGGCTGATCGGCTTGACCGCCGTCGGCGTCGCGGCGTTGCTGGCACCCGGTCTGTTCGTCTACGCGGACTACATTCGGCCGCCGAGCAACGTGCTGCAGATGGAGGTGCTCGGCCGTCAATGGCAATGGCGCTTCCGCTTCGCCGGCCCCGGCGGCAAGCTGGGCACGACGGACGTGCGCTACGTCAGCAACGACAACCCGTTCGGCCTGAATCCCGGCGACCCCAACGGCCGCGACAACTACCTGATCGAGACGCCCGAGGTCCATCTGCCGCTGAACCGGCCGGTCCAGGTCCTGACACGGTCGCTCGACGTGCTGCACGACTTTTACGTGCCGCCGTTCCGTGCGCGCATGAACATGGTGCCCGGCATGGTGACGACCTTCTGGTTCACGCCGACCAAGGCGGGACGTTACGACATCCTGTGCGCGCAGCTTTGCGGTCTCGGACACGCCAGCATGCGCGGCGTGGTGGTGGTGGAAGACGAAGCATCGTTCTCGCGCTGGCTGGCGCAGCAGACCACCTTCGCGCAGCGGCAGCAGGCCGGCGTGCAGGCCGCTGCCGCCACGGCAGGCGGCAGCGCCCAGGCGCTTGCCGACCAGGGCAAGGCGCTCGCGGCAGCCAAGGGCTGTTTCGCGTGCCATACCGTGGACGGCAGTCCGCGCGTGGGCCCGACCTGGAAGGGCCTGTACGGCAAGACCGAAACGATGGCCGACGGCAGCACCGCGAAGGTGGACGAAGCCTATCTGCGCGCGTTCATCCGCAACCCGACGGCCCGCGTCGTGAAGGGGTACGCACCGATCATGCCGCATTTCGACCTGAGCGAGCAGGAGCTGACCGCGCTCGTGACCTACATCGAATCGCAAAGCGGCCCGGCTGCCAGCACCGCGGCCAACCGCCAGCCCTAGGGAAACACTGATTAATAGGCGATCGCGCGAGGTGGTCGGCGATGTGGGCGGGGAATGGCCGGATACCGAAGCGAAGCGCCGCCCATTCGGAGAAGTTTGCCCCGAGGATGCACCTTATTTCTCGC